>NZ_CBFHNB010000053.1:0-16296 GCF_965657105.1 Puniceispirillum sp. (SeqCode) | reverse complement strand
CGTCGGCATGACACGCAGCTGTTTTGCCCGAATGCCAGCCAATAGTAAATTGAACCAATGCCTGAGTGAAAAATGACGTTATCTGATCCCCTCATTCTGACTGCCAGCCTGATTGCGGTTGCGTTTGTGGGTCTGTCCAAAGGCGGGTTTGGCGGCGCATTTGGGCTTTTAGGGGTGCCTATAATGGCGTTATTCATCCCCCCTCTTCAAGCTGCGGCCTTGCTTTTGCCAATCTATCTGCTGATGGATGCGGTCAGCCTTTGGACATGGCGCGGTCAATGGGACAAACACATTTTATGGCAGATGGTGCCTGCAGGGCTTATTGGCATTTTTATCGGCTGGCTGACAGCATCAATTGTATCAGACGCCGCCGTAAGGCTTCTGGTTGGGCTTGTGGCTCTGGGTTTTGTTGTCATGACAGTTATAAAAGCCAGATATAAAACGGCAGATAAAGCCAGAACCGGCAACCCGCTTTCAGCAGGTTTTTGGGGTTTGTTATCAGGGTTTACCAGCTTTGTTGCCCATGCTGGCGGCCCAACATTCCAGATCCATGTTATGCCCATGCGTTTGTCGCCTAGTCTTTATACGGGCACCAGCGTGGTCTTTTTTGCCTTTATGAATGCCAGCAAAATTATTCCCTATTACGCCTTGGGACAGTTTGGTTTGTATAATGTTTCAGCACTGCTGCCGATGTTGCCGGTGGCGGTCATTGCCACCCTAACTGGTGCTTTCATAGTCAAACGGATGGACGCTAATAAATTCTACCCTTTCATGTACAGCATGGTCGGTATCGTATCGATCAAACTGATTTATGATGGGATGAGCGCATTATGATTTTGCACGTTGGTTATGTTCAATTCATTAGCAATATACCCCGACGAATGTGTGGGTGATAAAGTGCCAGTTCATATACCGATATAAAATTAAAACAGCAGATCCAATGTTATTGCCTAGCACTGTTTTGATTGCGACGCATTACCTGCTATTCGCAAACCGTATTAACTAGGATAATCGCGCAAGAAAACCCATTTTTGTGCATCTGATTGATCCGGTTGATAACTATAGCCACCGCTATTGAAACCCTTTAAGTCATCAGTCTGTGTTAACCGGTTCTGAATGATATAGCGCGCCATTGCCCCACGCGCCTTTTTTGCAAAAAAGCTGACAATCTTGGCTTTGCCTGCCTTATATTCCTTAAATACGGGCGTGATCACCCGAAGCTTAAGCGCCGATAAATCGACAGCGCCAAAATATTCCTGCGACGCACAATTAACCAAAATCTGGGATTGTGTCGCGGTGCCCTGAGCATTTAGAGCCTCGGATATCTGATGCCCCCAATAATCGTAAAGCGATGAACCTTGTGATGTTTTTAATCGGCTTCCCATTTCCAGACGATAAGGCTCAATCGCGTCAAGCGGCCGTAAAATTCCATACAAACCAGATAATATACGCAAATGATGCTGTGCCCATGCCATCTCATCAGAATCAAGCGATGCTGCCTCTAGCCCCTGATACGTATCACCGGCAAAAGCCAAGGCAGCAGGCTTCTTGTCTTGACTTCCAAAAGCAGCAAAACGGTCAGCGTTTAATTGCGCTAGGTTCGTGCTCAGTCCCATCAGGCTTTGCAGATCTTGCAAGCTTAGCTCACGAGCCACAGCAGCTAGGTCATCTGCATGGCGGGCAAAAACTGGTTCGGTCGGCACCACCCCATCCACAGGCTGCATATCTAATTTTTTTGCTGGTGAAACCACAACAAGCATTGCACTCTCCTCTCAAGATAATGCTAAATTAACGTGCAATGAGCTAAACGTCCAGAATTGCATCAGCAATAATTAATAAAACGGATTTGCAGATCAGCATCAATATCTATTAACTATAAACATTATGTTGGGTTTGCCCATGATCGGGTTTAGCATTAACAAATAAAGTGACGTAAACATATATTTCAAACCTTCGAGGATAACGATGACCGACGCCAATATATCAGCACTAGACATGCGCGGAAAAAACCTTCGGATCAATAGTGATCGTCTTTGGGATTCGCTAATGGACATGGCCAAGATTGGCCCTGGTGTTGCCGGTGGCAATAATCGCCAGACACTGACCGATGAAGATGCTGAGGGTCGCCGCGTGTTTCAGCAATGGTGCGAAGCTGAAGGCATGACTATGGGGCTGGATAAATTGGGGAATATGTTCGCCCATCGGGACGGCACTGACCCAACATTACCTCCTGTAATGATTGGCAGCCATCTCGACACCCAACCCACTGGCGGCAAATATGACGGTGTTCTTGGTGTCCTCGCAGGATTGGAAATCATCCGCACCCTGAATGATACAGGCATTAAAACCAAACATCCGATTGAGGTTGTAAACTGGACAAATGAAGAAGGCGCCCGCTTTTCACCGCCCATGATGTCATCCAGCGTGTTCGCCGGTATGTATTCGACGGAATGGGTCTATGATCGCGAAGATGCAGACGGCAAAACCGTAGGCGACGAGCTTGCCCGAATTGGCTGGTT
Organism: Puniceispirillum sp. (SeqCode); assembly: GCF_965657105.1. NCBI lineage: Bacteria > Pseudomonadati > Pseudomonadota > Alphaproteobacteria > Puniceispirillales (SeqCode) > Puniceispirillaceae (SeqCode) > Puniceispirillum (SeqCode) > Puniceispirillum sp. (SeqCode). The sequence continues at coordinate 13,777 of NZ_CBFHNB010000053.1, read as the reverse complement.
AGGCGACGAGGATGTCGGTGCCCGTAAAATGGCGGCTTTCTTTGAACTTCACATCGAACAAGGCCCCATTCTTGAAGATGAAAATATAGATGTTGGTGTCGTTACCCATGGCCAGGGATTAAAATGGCTTCAGGTGACATTGACAGGCAAATCATCACATACCGGTTCAACACCAATGAAAAATAGGGTCAATGCCGGTCTGGGCATGGCTCGGATAACACAGTTGGTTGATGAAATTGCGTGGTCGCACGCGCCGCTAGCCGTCGGCGCGGTAGGGCATTGCGATGTTTATCCTAACTCTCGCAACATCATTCCAGGCAAGGTCGTATTCACAATCGATTTTCGCCATCCAACACAAGACGTCATTGATGATATGGAACAGCGCCTGCGAAAAGGTGCCCAGAACATTATCGATGAAATTGGTCTGACGATGGAGATTGAACAGGTAGGGCAATTTGATCCTGTTACATTTGACGAAGGCTGTGTGTCTGCCGTGCGCCGCGCCGCTGAACGGCTTGGTTATTCACATCGCGATATTGTTTCCGGCGCTGGTCATGACGCCTGTCTTATAAACCGTGTGGCACCAACCGCTATGGTTATGTGTCCATGTGTTGATGGCTTATCACATAATGAAGCAGAGGAAATAAGCAAAGAGTGGGCAGCGGCCGGAACTGATGTTCTGTTTCATGCTGTGCTCGAAACAGCGGGCATCATCGATGATTAGATATAAAACCTGACAAACCATTCATATAGCTTGGTATCAAAAGCATAGTTAATATGATCAATTCATAAGCAATATCTGTTATAAATTTTACAGCGAGACGACTTTAGCGAGGAAGTATACATGATTGTTGATCTGATTGGCTATACTGACAAATTGTCAGGACGACCTGGTGATACTATAAATTTTAAGGTGTCCAGCCAGTTAGATGCCCCCATCAAAGCCCGGCTTTTGCGTTCAATATGTGCAGATGCCAATCCAGCTGGTATGGGCATTGTCGAAACGAGCTGTGATGATCTCTTTACGCCGCAACAATTTACTGCCGTAAACCAATCCTTTCAGCCTGGCTCCTATGCCAAAACCACTGTTCCATTACAGTGCCATGCCGAGGATAATATTCAGATATCTGTTTCGGTGTTTCCAACCTTATTGACAGCCGATAGTCAGACCATTCTATCGATTGGAGAAACCCGACTTGATCTTGACGCTAATGGCCTTGTGAGTTTCATAACACAACAAGACAAAATCACCGGCAAGACAGCTTTAAGTTTGCATAAATGGTATATGATAACCCTAGATATTCAGGCGAATGGTGAGCTTAGCCTGTGCGTCATGCGGCTTGATAATGATAATAGTGAAACCGTAACGCTGCAATCTAACAAGGCATCGGATATAATGGAATTTGATGGTCTTGTATGTCTTGCCGCCATGATAGGCGCAGAAGGGCCAAGCCAGTTTTTCAACGGCAGAATCGAAGCGCCATCAATTAGTGCCGATAACATAGCCATTGCCAGCTGGAATTTGGCCACAAACATGAACAGTCTGAAAGTGCCTAGTGCCTTGGCGCACCTTGACAGCGGCCATGCATTAACTCTGGTTAACGCGCCAACTCGTGCGGTATGTGGTAGTAAATGGGACGCAAGTGAATTGAATTGGCGTCATAAGCCCGATCATTATGCGGCTATCCATTTCCATGATGATGATATTTATGACTTTGACTGGGAAACCAGCTTTTCATTTACGATCCCCGATGACATGCCATCTGGCATTTATGTGATGCGCATTACCTGCGGCGACCATGAGGATGCCATGCCGTTTTTCGTGTGTCCGCCCAAGGGCATTCGCCGAGCTAAATTGTGCGTTCTTGTTTCAACATTTACCTATGCCATCTACGGGAATCACGCGCGGCCAGATTATGTGCCAGCATGGCAGGAACGCATAAAAGAGTGGGGTGCCTATCCGCATAATCCAGCAGCCTTTCCACAATATGGCTTATCAACCTATAACAACCATAGTGATGGTGCGGGTATCTGCCATGCGTCTCATAAACGTCCACTTTTCAATTTACGCCCAGGCTATATAACCTTTGGCGCCGCTAATTGTTCTGGTCTGCGCCATTTTCAGGCTGACAGCCATTTGATCGCTTGGCTTCATAATCAGAATATTGACTATGATATCGTCACTGATGATGAAATTGACCGTGAAGGCCTTGCAGCTATTGCGGGTTATGACGCGGTGACGACAGGCACACATCCAGAATATCATACAAGTAATATGCTTGATGCGTTGACAGCCTACCGCGATGCGGGTGGCGCGCTAATCTATCTTGGTGGTAACGGCTTTTACTGGCGTATTGTCCGTCATATGGAAGACCCTGATCTGCTTGAAATTCGACGCGCAGAAGATGGACTGCGTGCGTGGGCATCTGAGCCTGGAGAATATTATAATGGTTTTGATGGCTCATATGGCGGGTTATGGCGTCGAAATGGACGTCCCCCGCAAAAACTTGTTGGTATCGGCTTTACAGCACAAGGTATTTTCGAGGGCATGCCCTATAAACGTGTTTGTGATGACAGCGCCTTTGACTGGGTTTTTGATGGCATTGATGATGGACCAATTGGCGATTTTGGCTTTAGCGGCAACGGCGCGGCTGGGTTTGAACTTGATCGCATCGACTCAAAGTTGGATGAAGGTCAGGACATAACAATACTAGCGCAATCCTATGATACACGCGATACATTCATGCTGGTGCCAGAAGAGCAATTAACACATTTGACAAATCTATCAGGCGGCAGTGAAAGCGAAGCCAAGCGCGCTGATATGGTCTATTTCAAAACGCCATCTGGTGGACAAGTGTTTTCCGTTGGCTCAATAACCTTTTGCGGCAGCTTGCCTTGGAATAATTTTGATAACAACGTATCTAGACTGCTTCGCAACGTCATAGATCGCTTTACCGGCATTCGATAGCATAGTCATATAAACTGCTTTAAAGCGGGGGACGGCCGATTGACGGGGTCACTGACTCTATAGCTGCACCAATGCGTATCGCCATGGCTTCATCATGCGCTCTAGCAATAATTTGCAAGCTATGCGGCATACCATCACTAGCCAGTCCTGTCGGCACACTCAATCCACACATCGCCAGATAATTAAACGGGCGCGTGAAATGGCCTGGTGAGATGGATTGATCTACATCGGTAATGATGGGTGCTGTACTTGTCATTGATGGCGTCAATATGGCATCAAAGCCGCTGATGGCTTCGTTAAATTCAACACAACGTTGGCGGCGGGTTTCCAGCATGCGCACATAATCATGCGCCAGATACGTCTTGCCCGTCAGTATACGTGTACGAACATCCTCATCCATTGGCGCGGCTTTATCTTCATATAGATGCCCATGATTGTTATAGGCCTCAACCGCGGTAATGGCGCCATTATCATCAGCAAGGCTGGCATAGTCAAATGGTGATGTGAACACCTCTATATCCGCCCCTAGGCGTTGCAGTGCTTCTACTGCCTGATCGTAACCTGCCAGAATATCAGCCGTGCAATTCTCGCGTTCCGACTGTGCCATCTGCCCTAACTTTAAGCCACGCACACCTTTACCCACCATCTGATAAAGCCCATTATGGACACGCATATCATCGTCAATAGCGCCGCCTTCCCGACCCAGCATGATTTCATATAGCATCACAGCATCGGTAACTGTCTGGGTCATTGGACCAGGTGAATCAAGTGTTTGTGCCAACGGGGCGATACCATCACATGGTAATTGACCTTCAGTTACTTTCAGACCTGTGATACCGCAATAGGCCGCTGGCAACCTTACCGAACCGCCTGTATCCGACCCGATGCTGCAAACCGCCAGCCCAGCTGCAGTTGCGACACCCGAGCCTGAAGACGAACCACCAGGGATACGATGGTTTTTCAAATCCCAGGGATTCCACGGTGTTCTCATTTTCTGGTTAGTACCCCAGCCCCCAAAAGCTGACTCGACCGTTTTGCTTTTACCAAGAACAATGCCACCAGCGGCAATTAAGCGCCTTACCACAGTGCCTGATTTCGGTGACACACGATCTTTTAGCGCCATTGACCCATTCGTGCATATATGGCCTTCAAGGTCGTAAATATCTTTTAACGCAAAGGGAATGCCATGAAATGGCCCAATCCGATAGCCTGACATAAACGCCTTGTCTGCCGCCTCGGCCGCTTGCATCGCCAGGTCAAAAAATACGGTTTGATAGGCATCAAGATGCGCATTATGTTTTTCAATCGCCTGCAAATGGGCATCAACCACCTTCGATGGCTTTATTTGTTGCTTTGCATAGGCCGCTGACAGGCTTTCAATAGTGCCAAACAGATTAGTCATACAGGTCTCCTGCTATAAATTGCACGATCAGGAACGTTTGGCGGCAACCTTCTTTTTGGCGGTAGTTTTTTTGGCTGTAGCCCTATTCTTTGAAACAGCTTTCGTTGGTTTAGAGCCACTTTTCCAATCTTTACCAGGCACAGCAGCCAAAAGATCGCGCGTATATTCATGTTGCGGATTAGCAAAAACATCTGCTGTTGCACCTGTTTCAACAACTTCGCCATAGCGCATCACCGCCAGCCTGTCGCATACCTGTGCTGCAACCCGTAAATCATGGGTAATAAAAATCATAGACAGATTCATCTGGTCTCTGATCTCTTCCAAAAGGTCAAGGATTTGTGCCTGAATAGACACATCAAGAGCTGACACAGGTTCATCAGCAATCAAAATTTCCGGTTTTAGAGCTAAAGAGCGCGCAATGCCAATCCGCTGACGCTGACCACCCGAAAATTCATGCGGATAACGATCAAAAGCACGTTCATCAAGACCGACGATTGAAATAAGTTCACGCGCCCTTTTATCGGCTTCTATTTTACTTATGCCTTGCGTTACCGGCCCCTGAGCGATGATATCACCAACCTTGATACGCGGATTTAACGATGCAAAGGGATCTTGAAACACCATCTGAATTTTGTTGCGCCATAAACGCATCTCTGCACGGTTGAGAGCATTTATCTGCGTGCCTTCAATGCTGATTTCACCTGAGTCGGTATCCATCAGACGGATGATACAGCGTGCCAATGTCGACTTGCCTGACCCACTTTCACCAACAATACCGAGTGTTTCGCCCTTATAAAGATCAAGGGTCACATTCTTGACCGCCTTAACTTCACGTGTTGCTGCCCCAAACCCAAAAAGCCCACGACCACCACCGAATGTCTTGCACACATCCCTTGCCGTCAGAACCTGAGACTCTGACCGTTTTCGTGCCTTTCGTGGAGACAGGCTCGGAACCGCATCAATAAGGGCCTGTGTATAGGGATGAGTCGGGTTATTCAGCACTTGTTGCACTGTCCCACTTTCAACAACAAGACCATGTTGCATCACGGCAACACGATCGGCAATATCAGCCACCACACCGAAATCATGCGTAATGAAAAGCACGCCCGTATCGTTGGCTTTCTGCATGTCACGGATCAGTTTCAGAATTTGTGCTTGCGTCGTGACATCGAGTGCTGTTGTCGGTTCGTCAGCGATCAGAATTTTAGGCTTAAGCGCAAGCGCCATAGCAATCATCGCACGTTGTCGTTGCCCACCAGACAATTCATGTGGATAGGCATTCATAATATGCGCAGGATCAGGAAGATTCACATCTTCCAAAAGCGCAATCGCCTTTTTTGAACGTTCAGCGCTAGGCATATCGACATGATAGCGGAAAATTTCATCAATTTGAGCCCCAATAGACATCACCGGATTAAGCGCTGTCATGGGTTCCTGAAATATCATCGATATTTCACTGCCTCGGATTTCTCGTAACCGATCATAGCTGACTTTGGTAATATCCTCACCATTAAAATTGATTTGACCGTTTGAAACCTGCACATGTGGCGCGGGCAGTAATCCCATAACAGCCCGCGCCGTTAGCGACTTTCCCGACCCACTTTCACCTACCACGCAGAGGGTCTCACCCTGAGCCAAATCAAGATCGACCTTTTGCACAGCATATGCACGATCAGCACCCGCAGGTAACTGGATGAAAAGATCATTAATATCCAGAAGTTTGTTTTTCAATTTCTTTCTCTCAACCGCGGATTTAACGCATCATTCAAACCTTCACCAACAAGGTTGATCGCTAGCACTGTAATAAGAATAGCAATGCCTGGGAACGTGCAAACCCACCATGCTGACCGAAGCATGGTACGCCCCGCCCCAATCTGGAATCCCCAACTCATAATGTTAGGATCACCAAGCCCTAAAAAAGCAAGGCCACTTTCAATCAGGATAGCTGTTGCCACCATCAATGACCCAACCACGATAATTGGACTAAGACAATTTGGTAGGATTTCACGCATCATGATCCTAAGATCATTCATACCCAGCGTATGGCATGCTTGCACAAATTCCCGGTTTTTCAGAGCCATAAATTCACCTCTGACAAGTCGCGCCACACCGGGCCATGACACTACAGCGATTGCAATCACAATACTGACAATCGATGGCTTCATAATCGCGACAAGCAGAATGGCAAAAATGAATGAAGGAATGGTTTGAAAAATTTCGGTAACGCGCATCAGCAAGTCATCCAAACGACCGCCATAATATCCAGAAAACGCGCCAAACAGAACGCCAATGAACACCGCAACCATCGTTGCCACCAAACCAATCAACAGCGATGTTTTTGCCCCATGGACAATCCCCGCAGCCACATCGCGGCCCAGTGAGTCGCTGCCAAGAAGGAACCCGTTTGTTCCCGGACTCGACAATGGCTTACCAGCTAGGCGAAACGGGTCAAACGCATATAGTAAATCTGCAAACCCCGCCATTAAAACAACCAACATAATGACAACCAATCCGAAAACAGCAGATTTGTTGCGTTTATATCTACCCCAGAATTCCAGCATATTAAGAAACCTCAATTCTAGGGTCTAAGAAGCAATATATGATATCGACAACCAGATTAACAGCAATGACCAAAATTGATGACAACATGAAAATACCAAGCAACAGGTTTAGGTCGCGCGCAAATAGAGATTCAAAAGCGAGCATACCTAGCCCAGGCCAAGCAAACACTGACTCAACAATCACTGATCCACCAATCAGCGCACCGACTTGCACACCTGCCATCGTAACAACAGGAAGCAGAGCATTCCGCAATACATGGACAAAGGTAATCCGGCGTTCTGTCAACCCTTTGGCACGAGCTGTAATGACATAATCCTGACCATATTGTTCAAGCATCGAGGCACGCATCATGCGCGTATAAAGCGCAAGATAGAATAAGGACAAGGTAATTGTTGGTAAAACCAAATGCACCGCAATATCTTTGACTTTATCCCAGCCTTCATAAAAGGCGGCGACATTCTCCATACCACTGGTTGGAAACCAGCCCAGTTTCAATGAAAACACGACAATCATCATTAACCCAACCCAGAATAAGGGGGTGGCATAAGTGATCAGCGCAAACACTGTGATCACGGCATCTTTCCATGTGTTCAAGCGCATCGCAGCAAGCAAACCAAGCAGAATGCCAAAGCCAACTGCCAGAATGATTGTGCTTGTCATCAACAAGCCTGTGGCAGCAAAGCGATCAAAAATTAGTTCACTAACCGGCATATCATGGCGGAATGAATAGCCTAAATCTAGCACAGCTACATTCTTCAAATAAACCATAAGCTGAACTGGAAGCGGTTGATCGAGGCCAAATTTCGCGCGAAGCTGCGCCATATATTCGGGTGTCGCAGAGCCTGCCTCACCTGCTAGCACATCGACGGCATCGCCTTCAGCCAGATTTAAAAGGAAAAAATTAATCACAACAATGGCTAGGATAATCGGGATGCCTTGTAGCAACCGTTTCCCGACATATTTGAAAATTTTGGAAGATCGTGTCATGTCACATCAGCACTCAAAAGACGAAAAATTAACTTAAAAAATAAAGCAAATCGGGCCAGAATATCATTCTGGCCCGATCACAACTTTAGTCGTCCAAATAGGCTTCTCTGAACGAACCATATGCACCCATTGCCGAGCCATATGCACCTTTTAGTTTGGTGTTATACACAGTAAGGAATTCCAACTCAAACAGGTTAACAACAGGCATGTCGTTGGCCAGAATTGTCTGAATTTCCTTATATGTAGCTGTACGCTTGGCGGCATCTGGCTCTTTCGAACCTGAGTCAAGCAATGCGTCCAATGTTGGGTTGCTGTAGCGTGATGAGTTCACAAAATGTGTACCCTGACGGATCTGGTTAGTACCGTAGTGGCGATGAACACCCAGAACCGGATCTGGCAACTGGTAGAAATAGTTAATGTTCATTGCAAAGTCATAACGGTGATACACACGCTTCAACCATGTTGGAACGTCTTCGTAACGAAGTTCAAGCTGAATACCAATATCACCCATTGCTTGCTTCATATACTCACCAGCACGTCTTCAGTCCTCACCATAAGGGATAAGATCCAGAACCGCGGTCATACGCACGCCATTACCATCTTTCTTAAAGCCGGCTTTGTCGAGAATAGCGTTAGCCGCTGCAACGTCGCCTCTTTCAGGATAGTTTGGCATTTCAGCATGAAGGTTTGTCGCCTTGAAGTTACTGCTAAGCGCACTTGTCGCTGGCTTTCCATAACCAAAGAAAATCGTATCAATCATGAAACGACGGTCAATGGCTGTAGAAATAGCACGACGAACGGCAGAATCAACAAAAGCACCTTCTTTGGTGTTGAATTCGATCAAAGCCATAGGATTGATCATTGAATAGCCATCAGTAGTGACATCAATATCATCGCGCTCTTTCAAACGAACCGCATCAATATTAGGAATGGCGTTATATGCCGCATACATAACTTCACCATTTTCCATTGCCGCTGTACGTGTAGAAGCATCAGGGATGAAACGACCAACAATACGGTCAAGATACGGCAAACCTTCTTGCCAATAGTTTTCATTCTTATCTAGTCGGATATACTGGCCTTTTTTCCACTCAACAAACTTGAATGGACCTGTTCCAACAGGATTATTTGCCAATGGTGCAGATTTAATATCCTGACCTTCAAGAAGATGCATTGGCACCATCGGTGATTCATAGGCCGAGAATGATCTCATCATATATGGCGCTGGGTTATCCAGCTTAAAAATGGCTGTATGCGCATCCGGTGTCTCGATACTGCTCACTTCTCTGAAAGAATTGGGGCCACGAGGGTGCACCTTTTTCAATACTTCCAAAATAGTGAATTTAACGTCAGCAGAGGTAAATGGCGCGCCATCATGCCATGTAACGCCCTTACGCAGATTGAATGTAACGGTCTTACCGTCTGCACTTATGTCATAGCTTTCAGCAAGGATAGGAATCATCTTGCCGTCATTATCGTAATCAAACAGACCCTCATAAATTTTTGGCATAACCAAACCGATAGGCCCTGAGGTTGATACGTAAGACGCCAATGTCGGCGGTTCAGGCTGAACCAAGAACGAGAGTGTTCCCCCATCTTTTGCGGCATGCGCAGACACTGAACTCAATAACAGTGTCGCGGCTAGCGCAAAGCTTTTTAATAGTGTTCTCATGAATATTCTCCCTTGTTTACCAGCCTAAAATTACCATTAAACATAAAAAGCTGATATTGATAATTTATCGTTAAACAAAGCTGACGAACTGTCAAATAGTAAATATATGGACAGGCTAGAAAATAGCTAACCATGACACACGGTTAGATCAAAACTATAATTTTAATCTTAATTATTATTTAAATTTAACATCTACAGCATTTATTTAAAGTTCAGATAAATCGCCACGTCAGCATCTCAGCAATAGATTTCAGGCCCAACCCATTGTTGCGTTGAGTAGCGATCTCCATGAGCCCACCCGATCGGCAATGTGTCTTCAATGATGCGCATGTCCGCATCCGACAACGCGAGATGTGCCCCTTCGCAATGTTCAAGAAAATGCGACACTGATCTTGTGCCAGGTATCGGAATAATATGCTCACCCTTGTGGATCAGCCAGGCAATGGCCAACGCAGCAGCTGATAGCCCCATATCAGCTGCCAGATTGCGGAAACTGACTCCAGCTTTGATATTTGCTGAATAATTAGGTTCCATAAAGCGCGGGTTTTGTCTTAACCACTCCATCCCGCTTATGGCGTCTAGAGTATGTGGATTGTCAGTCAGCAATGAGCGCCCAACTGGAGAATAGGCAACCAAGGCCGTGCCAAGCTCCCTAGTTGTTTGCACCAGACCCATTTCTGGACTACGCACCGATAGCGAATATTCTGACTGCACTGCAGCAACATGATGAATTGCATCAGCACGGCGCAAAGACGCTGGTGCAATTTCCGAAAAACCAAAAGATTTGATTTTGCCTGATTTCACCAGCTCGACCAATGTCTCAGTAACATCTTCAATAGGGGTCTGGGCATCGCGGCGATGGATATAATAGAGATCGATAGAGTCAAGTTGAAGCCGGGCTAATGTTTTATCTAGCTCGGCTATTAGATATGCTGGGCTATTATCAAAATAACGCTTACCTGTTTCTGGGTTCTTGGCAATACCTACCTTTGACGCAATCGAAAAGAGATCGTTTCGGCGTGCACCCTGTTTGGCTAAAAATGTCCCAATGACAGTTTCTGACACGCCGCCACCATAAATATTAGCGGTGTCAATATGTGTGACGCCCTGATCAAGCGCTGCGGTCATCAACCGATGTGATTCAGACTCGTTGGTTTCGCCGTAAAAATTCGAAAATGACATCGCACCGATACCAATAGCTGAGACCATAGGCCCATTTTTACCCAAACGTCGTTGCTTCATTACTGCCTCACTAGGATAATTAAATGACACATACATCTTCATGTCACATTCAAGGTGGTGTTTTTGATTGGACACTGACTAAGCGATCAGACTATGCCCGTCATAGCCACCCTAAACAATGGAGGCGTGAAAGCTAGCAGATATTGAAGATTTATGTCTTAATTTAACAAAATTAAAAATGGCAGTGCGGACAATTTTCTGTATCAACAAGCGAGCAGTTTTTTGCGATTTCAAGATCACAAAAATGGCACAGGGCGAAAGCGTCACGCATCTTAATTTTATTCCCTTCAACAGTAATTCCCATTTTTTGTATTTTTTTTAAGGCACGTGAAAACGTTTCAGGTGTCATGCCAAGATGGCTGGCGATAGTCGCTTTCTTGAAACTTAACTCGAACGACATGCTGTTTGAGCCTTGTTCAATATGCTTTTGAAGCAAATAATGGCCGATACGCTGGAATGGAGTTTTTATGGAAATATTATCAACCTGATCTATGGCGCTTTCGTAATGTGTGGCCAGCGTTTTGAGCATATTGACCGAAAATTGGCTGTCTTTGAGTGCAAAATTTTTGACAAAAGATGCAGGCACTTCCAATATGCGTGACTTCGTTGTTACTTCTACCGCAAAGGGTGAATTACCGCCCATAAAAACGGTAGCCGCCATACAGCTCTCACCCTGATCAAGCATACGAAGCGTCACTTCGTCTCCCTCTTTACCAGTGCGAAAGGTACGCAAATGCCCTTTCAAAAGGATGAAAACGCACCACACGTCATCACCTTGCTGAACCAGCATTTTTCCACCTTCATATTCCTTGACCACAGAATGAGAAAGAATGTCTTGCAAGGCTAACTTATCCAACCCCTGAAAAAGTCGTGGTTTGCCTTTCGCAGATGATAATGGTGGAAACCAAGTTTCGGTTTCAAGATTTGTCATCACCTAAACCTATCAATTGAAACTGCATTGATCAGATAAAATTATCTAATCTTAATTTCAATCAATTCCATTTCAGTAAAGCTATGGCCATTAACCAAAACCGGTCAAGACACCGACCGTTATGCTTTGGTTTGTTTTGAAATAATGAATGGCCATCATGTGGAAGGTTGTTACAGATACCTATAGACGCCATGAAGCCCTCGAACTTGTCTAGGACATACAATTATGAGCACACAATTTGGGATATGAAGCTTACAAAGCAAATAAGATGGCGGAGGGGAAGGGATTCGAACCCCCGAAAGGAATTTCTTCCTTTAACGATTTAGCAAACCGCCGCCTTCAGCCACTCGGCCACCCCTCCGCAGGGTGATGCGCATTCATCAGAATTGTCATCAGAACAGGCACCAATCGTTTACACGGCGTATGCAGGCTTATCTCTAGCTATGAAAGCAATTTCTGTCAAACCGAAATGACCTAATTTGGCGCGCAAATCATCGCTTATTAACAGCTTTCGATCTGGCATAGAATTTTTGAGTCAAGTTAACCGTTATGCAAAGGTAATATCTAATGTGAGGCCAGTTTAAAGCGGTTAAGTTTCAGAGCCTTTTGGAGCATGTAGCCGTTATCGCTATAAGGTGTCACCTAACCATCCAGTTTGGCGCGCAATAGCTGATTGACCATGCCCGGATTGGCCTGCCCACCAGACTGCTTCATCACCTGACCCACAAAGAACCCAAATAATTTGTCCTTGCCGCCGCGATATTCGGCAACCTTATCCTCATTAGCCGCCATGACATCATCGATCAAAGCTTCGATGGCACCACTATCCGACACCTGCTTTAGTCCCTTTTCCTCGACAATATCGGCAGCCTGCTTGCCCGACACCATCATATCGGCAAACACATCCTTGGCTATACGTCCCGAAATAGTGCCATCGCTGATCATATCGACCAACCCGCCAAGCGCATCCGGGGATACAGGCGAACGCGCCAGATCAAGCCCCGCTTTGTTCAACGCCCCAAACAATTCAACAGTCATCCAGTTTGCCACCAATTTGCGGTCACGCCCGTTGCTTGCGGCTTCATAAAAGGCGGCTGTCTCACGTTCTTCGGTAATGACGGCCGCATCATAGGCGGATAGACCATAGTCATTCATCAAGCGGTCTTTGATTGAGTCCGGTAATTCGGGCAGTTCTGCCGCCAGCTTGTCAACGTCGCTTTGTGTGATCTCTAGTGGCAACAGATCAGGATCGGGGAAGTAACGGTAATCATGCGCGTCTTCCTTGCTGCGCATGGTACGGGTCATTCCGGTACTTGTATCAAATAGACGGGTTTCCTGATCGATTGTGCCGCCATCCTCGATGACTTCAATCTGGCGGGCAACTTCATAGTCGATGGCTTGCTGGATAAAACGAAGCGAGTTCAGGTTTTTGGTCTCGGTTCGCGTACCTAACTCTGCCCCAGGACGCCGAACTGACACATTGACATCGGCGCGCATCGAGCCTTCTTCCATATTGCCATCGCATGTGCCTAGATAACGTAGGATCGAACGTAATTTGCGAACATAGGCTGCCGCTTGCGTTGCCGAACGAATATCAGGTCGCGAAACAATTTCCATCAAGGCAACACCAGTTCGATTCAGATCAATATAACTTTTGCTTGGGTGCTGGTCATGCATTGATTTGCCTGCATCCTGCTCTAGATGCAAACGCTCAATACCGATATCCTTACTTGATCCATCGGCAAGATCGATCCGCAAGATGCCCTCGCCAACGATAGGTTGTTTGAATTGGCTGATCTGATAGCCTTGCGGCAGATCCGCGTAAAAATAATTCTTTCGGTCAAATACACTGAACAGATTTATCTCGGCTTTTAGCCCAAGACCGGTGCGTACGGCCTGATAAACGCATTCGCTATTGATAACAGGCAACATGCCGGGCATGGAGGCATCAACCAAAGATACATTATGATTAGGCTAGGCTCCGAATTTTGTTGGCGCGCCTGAAAACAGCTT
>NZ_CBFHNB010000052.1:0-16315 GCF_965657105.1 Puniceispirillum sp. (SeqCode) | reverse complement strand
CATACGTTCCGGATTGACGCCTTTGCTAGGCAAACACCTCTCTGGTCCGCTTGGCCATGCTGTAGATATCGTTTCGGTTATCGCAACAATATTAGGGGTATCTGTCACAATCGGCTATGGCGTGTCGCAATTCTCATCTGGCATGTTCAATATTACCGGTGCAAGTTGGATGATGGATGCTGAAGGTTTGCCAACCAAAACCGCCATGATTTTATCACTGCTTATTGTCATGGGCGCATCGACTATATCTGCAATGTCGGGCGTTGGCCGAGGTATTAAGTGGTTATCCAACATTAATATGGGGCTGTCTTTGTTCATTTTGACATTCTTCATATTATTCGGCTCGACGCTGTTTGTGTTCAAATCCTTTTTTCTAGGCCTGTATGACTATCTGATTGCTTTTCCGCGTATGTCGCTCGAAGTCTGGAGCAGTGACGGTAGCGAGGTAAGCCAGAAACTAGCTGACTGGCAAGGTGGATGGACAATCTTCTACTGGGCATGGTGGATTGCTTTTGCGCCTTTTGTCGGGTTGTTTTTGGCGCGCATATCACGAGGCAGAAGCATCCGTGAATATGTACTCGGTGCAATGATTGTTCCTGCCACCATGTGTTTTGTATGGTTTACCTTTGTTGGTGGCACAGCGATTGATCTGGAACTCAGAGGCGTTGCTGGTGGTCAAATCATGGATGCGGGCATTTCATCGCAATTATTTGAAATGATAAACATCATGCTGTCACCGGCCTTGGCAACAGCCATGTCAGTGATTATCGTTATTCTGCTTCTGACCTTTCTTGTGACCTCGGCTGACTCGGCGGTTTTAATTATTAACACAATCGCTGCAGGCGGTGACGCCTCGCAAAAAGGGAATGTTCATATCATCACTTGGGGGGCAGCATTGACATTGGTTATCGGCGTTCTGCTTCTGGCTGGTGGCCTATCGGCGATCAATACAGCGATGATTATCGGGGCATTGCCATTTTCCTTTGTGATGGCTTTGATGGGTATTTCCTTGCTCAAGGCGCTCATCCGAGATGGCATACGTGATAATTCAAAAACCAAATAATAGCCCGCTGGCACCACATTTTAACAATCTGATCCCGATATGAATGATATTGGGGTCAGTTTCACGTTTTTGTATTGATGAATTAGGTTTACACTTTGTGCATGTGTTGGTGACGGAGACAAGAAACGACATCACCCAAATCATAAACCATCATCTAATAGCGGAGGATATGATGAGCGAAAATGTGTTTCTAAAATCGATCGAAGAGAATTTTAAGAAGGCAGCATCCTTTCTCGATTTAGATGATGGGCTGGCTCATAAAATAATGGTCAATAATTCAACTTATGTTGTGCGCTTTGGTGTCCGTTTGCGTGGTTCGCTTCACACTTTTACGGGATACCGTTCGGTGCATTCCGAGCATTTTGAACCAGTAAAAGGCGGCATTCGATATAACGAGCATGTGACGCTAGAAGAAGTCGAGGCACTGGCTTCACTGATGACTTACAAATGTGCCTTGATGGAAATTCCATTTGGCGGATCAAAAGGCGGTTTAATTATAAATCCGTCCGACTGGAATGAAACCGAACTTGAACGCATCACCCGGCGTTTCACCCAGGAATTGGCCAAACGTAACCTTATTCATCCGTCCCAGAATGTCCCTGCTCCCGATGTTGGCACAGGCGAACGTGAAATGGCATGGATGGCTGATGAATATAAACGCCTAAACCCCACCGATTTACATGCTTGGGCATGTGTTACCGGCAAACCGGCTAGCAAAGGCGGCATAGCAGGCCGGACAGAGGCAACCGGACGCGGCGTTCAATATGGCTTGCAAGAGTTTTTCCGTCACAAAATTGATGTCGACAAAACCGGTCTATCAGGCAATCTCAAAGGTAAACGCGTGATTGTCCAGGGGCTAGGCAATGTTGGCTATCATGCCGCTTTATTTCTCAGCACAGAAGATGGTGCGCTGATTACCCATGTTTTGGAACGTGGTGGTGCCGTCGTCAATGAAAACGGTATCGATATCGTATCCTTGCGCGCGCATATCGTGGAACATGGGACTGTTGAGGGGTTTGACGGCTTTGTCAAAAGCGGCAGCGAGATGCTCGAAGCCGATGCTGATATTCTGATTCCGGCGGCTATGGAACTTGTGATTACTCAAGAAAATGCCTCTAACATCAAAACCCCACTGATAATCGAAGCCGCGAATGGGCCAATTTCTGCCGAAGGTGATGCTATTCTGCGCGACCGAGGCATTGTAGTTATCCCTGATCTCTATGCAAATGCTGGCGGTGTAACAGTGAGCTATTTTGAATGGATCAAAAATCTAACCCGCATACGTTTTGGCCGCTTGCAACGTCGGCAAAGCGAAAATCATTTTGATGCCATTATCAGTGGTGTTGAAATGATGACAGGCAAGACCTTTCCTTCCGATTTACGCGATCGCGCAATAACTGGTGCCACCGAGCTTGATCTGGTGCGTTCAGGTTTGGAGGATACCATGCGACAGGCCTATATCGATATCAGCGCCGAGTGGAATGCGAATGCAGATATACCTGACCTACGAACAGCCGCCATGAAAATTGCTGTTCAGCGGGTGTCGTCTAGCTATAGTTCGCTTGGTATTTAACCTGGCTCACTAGTGGCAGTAATGTGCATAGGCGTTGGCACTGGCTTTGAAAATCTGGGCATGACGTCTAATGAGGGCGTTGACATCCTTGTCATATCCGCCGCCTATCACCGTAGCCACAGGAATATCGCGAGCCAGAAAATGTGCCAGAACCATATCATCGCGCGCCCGCAGACCTTGATCAGTGACATTGAGATAACCAAGCCGATCATCGATATGAATATCGACGCCAGCATCATAAATAACTATATCTGGCCGCATCATGCCTGCCAGTTTTGATAATGTATCGGCAAGAATGGCCAGATAGCCATCATTATCAAGGCCGCGATCTAGTTCGATATCAAAATCACTTATCGCCTTGCGCGCAGGATAATTCGTAGCGCAATGCAATGACACGGTAACAGCTCTATCCTCATCTATCAGCATCCGCGCAGTGCCATCCCCTTGATGCACATCACAATCGAGTATCAAAACCTGATCTATACCCGGCTCACGCAGCAGGTTCATCGCGGTAAAGGCAATATCATTAAACACGCAGAAACCCGCACCGTGGCCATAATGCGCGTGATGCGTCCCGCCTGCCGCATGACAGGCAAGCCCGTGCTCAAGCGCCAAACGCGCTGTCATCAAGGTGCCATTTGGAGCTAGAAAGGAACGTCTTGCCAAAGCCTCACTCCACTCGAACCCCAGTACACGTAACGCCTCTGCTGTAATGCTGCCATCCTTGATCGAAGCGACATAATTGGGGTCATGAATGCGCGAAAGCGCATCTATCGTGGCTGGTATGGGGTTAGCTTGGGTGAATTTAGCCAATATGCCCTCAGCGTCAAGATGGCTGATCAGGCGGGTAAATTTACGAGATGGAAAGCGGTGTCCATCGGCAAGCGGAATATCATAATCGGGATGCGTTACGATATGAAGCATGAATAATCTAACCGCACACAAGTAATAACAGCGTCATATATGGGCGCATATTAACCCAAATAATGGCGATTCCGGGAGGACTCGAACCCCCAACCTGCTCATTAGAAGTGAGCTGCTCTATCCAGTTGAGCTACGGAACCGTTGTTGTTGTCATAGCCATCTTTACCGCCTCTTGTCCAGTATATATGATGAACTCATGACTGATAAATCTGCAATTTGCCGCCTTCCAAATCATAAGGGTTGCATTCGCGCATTAACCGATAATGATAAAACGGTTCATTACTGAAAACTTTGTTTAAAAACAATGCTATACTTAACGTTATTTATATACAACGTGATTTGGAAACAGGCTAGCATCTAGGGACAATCTAATGCGTCCAGGCGCCTTTGCGGTTAAAGGCAAAATTATCGGCATATGCCCGCGGCTTGACCTTGCGTGATGTGGGTTCACGCACGTCAAAATCGATCCCATGTGCCTCAGCATAGGCAATGGCCGCCTCTTTACTGGGAAAGCGCATACGTACTTGGCGGGCTGTATCTGACGATGATTGCCAGCCCATCAATGAATCTGGTCGCGCAGCTTCGGAACGGGGAAAGGAAAGAACCCACACATTACCACGGCTCACATTACCATTGCGACCCGATTGCATAGCTGTTTTGCTTGGTTTGTGGATAATTGCACGCATAGATAACATCTCCAGATAAAAGCGATATTTCCGGGCGCAACCCTGTTCCCATCAGACGCTTAGACAGATCATGCCTGACAGAAGGGATTGGTCGGAGTGGAGAGATTCGAACTCCCGGCCCTCTGGTCCCAAACCAGATGCGCTACCAGGCTGCGCTACACTCCGACGCGTTTTTAATATCGCTACTGTCAGGTTTTTTCAAGCCTAGATCACTGCAAAAACGATATTAATTAGAATTTGATGAATTTCAAGGCGTTGTAAGTGGTAGTTTCAGATGAATTTCACGTCCCAAATCCCATGTTTCACTGGTTTTACCTGCAACCTCAAGGACATAAATCGCAGGTTTCGATGACACACGGTTGGTCAGTGTCAATGGCGGCACATTGACAAATTTATTGATAAAGCGACCATCCTTGTCAAAAAACAGCATATCTAGAGGTATAATTGTGTCCTTCATCCAGAAGCTGAGAATCTTTTCAGATGGAAAAACAAACAACATACCGCTATCAGCTGCCAAACTGTCCCGAAACATCAGCCCTTTTTGACGTTCGTCCCTACTCACAGCCAGTTCAACATGGATTATTTTATGCGCCTTAGACCCCGCCACAACAAGCTCAATCCGCTTTGTATCAGCCCAAACAGGAACCGAGACATAAAGGCTTAATGATAGTAAAAGCCCAATGACTATTTTAGCTGGCGACCGCATAGCCAAATATCAGAATAATTGTCAAAAGAATAGCCTGCACCAAAACCGCCCTACCCGGGATGGTGGGACCCGAAATGGGGTTATCCATAACCGTGTCAACAGCATCCCAGATCATTGTCTTTATATGAGACAGAACGCCTATGA
This sequence comes from Puniceispirillum sp. (SeqCode), assembly GCF_965657105.1. Classification (NCBI taxonomy): domain Bacteria; kingdom Pseudomonadati; phylum Pseudomonadota; class Alphaproteobacteria; order Puniceispirillales (SeqCode); family Puniceispirillaceae (SeqCode); genus Puniceispirillum (SeqCode); species Puniceispirillum sp. (SeqCode). The sequence continues at coordinate 11,219 of NZ_CBFHNB010000052.1, read as the reverse complement.
GCCAGTGCCATAAGGTCATAACGCCTCGTAACATAGGCATGCCCACCATCGGCGCAAGCCGGCGGTAGAACCAATCCGAATTGAGCACAACGGACGGGATTTCTGGCGGATACAACTTCATCCGTATCAGCAGCACAAACGCCAGCATGGCAAAGATCAATAACTGTAACTGGCCAGTCACATGACTTGCATCATAGGGATGATAATCGATCGAATAGGGCAGAATACTGTAAAGGGCGGCAGGATAGACACCTATTGCCACACATAAAACCGCAGCAATCCCCATGGCAATGCGCATATTAAGGGGCGCTTCGGTGGTTTTCAGCCCCGAATCATGCGCAAAGAAAGCAAAATAAGGTATCTTGATACCCGAATGTTCCAGCACACCTGCCGAGGCGAACAACAACACAAAATAAGCCCAAACAATGCCCGTATCGCCAAGCGCGGACATGGTGAGTGATTTTGCGACAAATCCACTAAACAGCGGAAATGCCGAAATAGACATCGCACCTATCACACAACAGACCATGGTAAATGGCATCTGCCGGTAAAGACCACCAAGCGCCGAAGCCTTGATTGTACCCACCTGATGCAGAACCGCGCCCATGCTCATGAACAGCAAGGCTTTATAGATAATATGCACAAACGCATGGGCGACTGCACCATTGATTGCCAATTCACTGCCAACACCAACCGCCACAACCATAAAACCAAGCTGATTATTGAGGCTAAAGGCCAGCACCCGGCGCAGGTCATTTTCAATCACAGCAAAGAATACCGGCAAAGCCGTCATCGAGGCACCAATCCAGATAAGATATTCGGTGCCCGGAAACGCCCGCGCCAAAGCATAAATCGCCAGTTTAGTCGTAAAGGCAGACAGCGCAACCGTGCCTGTCGGTGTGGCTTCGGGATAGGCATCCTGAAGCCAGCCATTAAGAAACGGAAAGGCAGCTTTGATACCCAGCGCAAAGAAAATGAACCAGCTTGCCAGACTACCCAGTTCCATTTTTTCAAACAGAATTGACTGACCATTAGCGGCCAGAACAGCCGCCCCGCATAAAAGCAGAACACCACTTGTCACCTGAAAGACCAAATAGCGCATCGATGCTTTGCGGGCACGTTCGGTATGTGACGCTAGAATGAGAAAGACCGACGTAATGGCTGTTGCTTCCCACCATATGAACAACGTAATTAAATCACCTGCATGTACAGCCGCAATTGCCGCCCCGGCATAGGATAAAGACGCTGTATGCTCCTGCCATTTCTTATCATGCCAGCTATAGATAACGTTTAAAGCAGCTGCCAGATGAAAAATAATGGCAAAAGGCATGGTCAGCGCATCAGCGCGATACAGAACCAGATCATAGCCCATGACATGCCATATGGCATGGATACCGTCGCCAGTAGTTAATCCCCAAGCTGACAGACCAATCATCACCAGCATCCATATCTGGCGCGATATATGCGGAATGAATGGCACAGCACAGGCACCAAGCAACATGATAATGCCAGGAGGCAGACTAGCGAACATGGCTGTCCTCCTTGGCATCTTCCTGATCGTCATAGTAATTTTCGTCGCGCATAATCAGGCGGCGCAGAACCTTACCCACTTCGACGATAAAGATAAAAGCTATGAAACCATAAATGGCTGGAAACATGAAACTGTCTTCAATATGCGTTTCACCATGACGATGCACAATAAATTCCAACACCATAAGAATAACAGCAATAACCAGCAAAAAGCGGGTGAACCGACTGCCTAACCGTGCCAAGTCAATCTGGGTTTTTGAGGGTGATTTACTCATGGTGACACCATCATGGATGCAAGATTTGCAAAAGGATCAACAAAGAAAAACAATAACAAGGATAAAGCCGCCGTCACAACTGGCGGGATAATCACCAGAGGATGCAAGGTGATTTTAAGCTCTTTGACCTTGGGTCTGAAAAAGCCACGCGAAACAGGTTCAAGCAGATAATAAATATTCAAAAGCGACGACAAGCCTAGCACGCCCAGAACGAACAACATGCCACTATCAACCGCCCCAACCATCAGATAGAATTTCGACCAGCTTCCCCCCAATGGCGGGATGCCGATAATCGATAATGCCCCAAGGAAGAAAGCCCCAAACACCCATTTCAATTCGGGCCCCTGCCCGTCAAGATCCGAAATTTTGGTAACATGGGCGCATACATAAATAGCCCCCGCACAAAAGAACAGCGTGATTTTACCAGCAGCGTGCATGACGATATGCAAAGCCGCGCCCTGCACCGCAATGGCTGATGCTAATGCTGCCCCTAACACAATATAAGAAAGCTGGCTGATCGTAGAATAGGCAAGACGCGCCTTAATATCATCCTTGGTGATGGCCACAAAACTTGACGCTAGAATGGTGAATGACGCAAGCCATACAAGCCATTGTGATGCACCACTTGCAGATAGAAAATCTGTTCCAAAAATATACACAACCACCGTCAACATGGTGAACACACCAGCCTTGACCACCGCCACCGCATGTAGCAAGGCTGAAACGGGCGTCGGTGCCACCATAGCGGCAGGGAGCCAGCGATGAAATGGCATCAAAGCGGCTTTACCAATCCCAAAGGCAAATAACGCCAGCAGAAACGGCGCTGCTTGCGGGCTGATATAGCCTTCCAAAATGCCACCTTGCTGGAAATCCAACGTTCCAGTCGCCAACCACACCCAGATAACCGCAGGCAATAACAGCACCACAGAGGTGCCAACCAAAATCCCCATATATAAACGGCCAGCATTCCGCGCGACCTTGGATTCCTTATGTGTCACCAGTGGATAGGTTGAAAAGGTCAGTATTTCATAGAAAATAAACAGCACCAGCAAATTGCCCGACCAAGCAATAGCCAAGGCGGCATGTACGGCCACAGCATAAAAGGCGGCAAAACGCGTTTGCTGTTTTTCATGATTGCCGCGCATATAGCCAACTGAAAATATCGCCGCCAGAATCCACAAACCTGAGGCGACAAGACCAAAAATAGCACCCAACGGGGTCACGGCAAATGTCAGCGAAATACCATCGGCAAAATTGGCGACAACCAGCGTTGGCACATTGCCAGCCAGCACATCAATGGCCACATGAATCGCGGCAAACAGCGTAACAACGGCGCCTATCGGGCCTGCCGCATCCCGCCATGTGGCACGTACCGCCAGAAACGGCGTCAATAGCGCAACAACCAAAGGCGTCATAAGACCAAGGATAATGGCTGTATCTGCTGACATCATCATAGCCCGGCTCCGATCAACGCCTTGGCGGCAAGTTCTGCGCTTGCCACCATCCAGCTGGCATCAATACCAAACCATAAATTCAACCCGGCCAGCATCCATAGCGGCATATAAACCGCCGGATTTTCACTAAGTTTCGGCGCATCATGGGCGGCTGGTTGCATCCACATTACTTCGATAATCTTCCATATATAGATCAAAGATAGCGCACTACTGGCCAGCACGATGCCGACAAGCAGGTAACTATCCGTTTCAAGCATCGCCCTCACCAGATATAATTTTGAGATAAATCCAGCGGTCAAAGGCAACCCAATCAATGACAGGCCACAAATAACAAACGCGGTGGCTGTAATCGGCATGCGATGTCCCATGCCTATTAAGCTATTCAGATCAACACGATTGCGCATCGCAGTGAAAAAGCCAGCAACCGCCATAAACAAGCCCCCCTTAATAAGGGCATGATTACCAATATGGATAAAACCGGCGGCAACGCCTGATTTTGACGCAAGGCCGAAACCAAGAGTGATATAGCCAATCTGGGCAATCGATGAGTGGGCTAGCAATTTTTTAATATCGGACTCATATATCGCCATGATCGTGCCGACAAAAATCCCCATCACCGACAAGGGGATAATCACCATCGTCAGGGCAGACCCTATCATCTCAGGGAAACCACCAAAGACAGTGAATATCAGACGGGCAAGCACATAAATCGATGCTTTGGTCGCAATCGCCGCCAACAAGATAGACACTGCCGACGGAGCATAGCTATAGGCGGCAGGCAACCAGACATGCACCGGAAATACAGCCGCTTTGACCAGAATACCCGCAATCATAAAGCCAAACCCGACAAAAATAACAATACTATGCTCTATTTCAGGTAACCGCAGCGCCAGATCGGCCATGTTCAATGTGCCAGTAACCGCATATACAAAACCAATACCGATGACATAGAAAGTGGCACCAACCGCACCGATAATCAGATAATTAAACGCCGCAATCAGGCTGCGCCGGTCGGTGCCTGCGCCCATAGCAATCAGGATCACCGAAGACAAAGCCGATATTTCCAGAAATACAAATAGGTTGAAGGCATCAGCCGTCATCACCAGGCCAGATAAGCCGCCACAAACAAGCAACCAGGCGGCATAGGTTTTACCACAATCAGCTAACGCAACTTCAGCCGCAATCAGATGCCGTGCGGCCAATGTCGCGATAAAGGCCAACCCCATCATAATCACCAAGGTCATGCTGGTCGCCGAATCAACGACAAATTCGATGCCCCATGGCGGTTCCCAATTACCTAGATAATAGGATATTTCAACGCCGGTCATGGTGACGCTATGCAGTAACAGGGCAATAACAAAACTGGCACCAACAGCAGCAAGGCTGATAACCCACGCAAACGCTGGTAGTGGCACCAACGTAACGACTGCCGCCAGCAATAGCGGTATGGCCACCAGCAAGGCAGGCAAATTCTGTATCAGCGCGCTAGCTGTCATGATGATGACCATCCTTGACCGCTTGTCGCCGTCTGTTTGGGCGCGCAAGCGCCGCTTCTACCTTAGCCACTAGCAGCTCATCTTCTTCGATCGATCCAAAAGCTTCGTTGATACGTAGAACCAGCGCCAGCCCCAATGCCGTTGTCGAAACACCCACAACAATTGCCGTCAGGATCAGCACATGTGGAAGCGGGTTAGAATACACCACAGACGGATCATCAACCAAAATAGGTGCCGTGCCGCCAGCCATTTTGCCCAGCGTGATATAGAATAAGAATACGGATGTCTGGAAAATGGACAGGCCAACCAGCTTTTTGACCAGATTCTGTCTCGATATCACCATAAACAGACCAGCCATCATCAGAAAAATGACAATGTAATAGTTCCACAGATCTGCGACAGCTTGCATCGTCATGACTTATCCTCAACAAAACCTGCAAACGCATGAAACAAAGCCAGCATGACACTGGTAACTGTCAGCCCAACTCCCAGTTCAACCAGCAGAATGCCGATATGCTGGCCGCTAGCTACATCACCGGTTAAAGCCGTGTAATCAAGGAAATAACCACCATTCATAACACTCACAACACCAACAGAACCATAGAGCAGAACCCCAGAACACATCAGAACGACATTGACCTTGGTTGAAACCAGCCTGCGCCCTGCATCAAGACCAAAAACAAGCCCATGTAAAATGAACGCTGCCGCAATAATCACGCCTGCCTGAAATCCACCACCTGGGCCGTAATCACCATGGAATTGAACATACAAGCCAAACATGATGATGGGCGCGAATAAAATTTTAGCGGCCAGGCGGAAAACAGGATTATTCTGCATATCTAGCCCTCATCCTTGGTGCGAGACTTATGCTTGCGTGTGCGCGTAAACCCACTCAACAGCAACAAAACACCCAGACCTGCGGTGAAAACAACGATGGTTTCCCCCAGCGTATCAAAGCCGCGATAGCTGGCCAGCACGGTGGTTACGACATTCGGAATATGCAGAACATCGCCACTTTCAGCCAGATAACGTGGAGCAACATGGGTATGGGCTGGTGCCGTTGGGTCACCTATGGCGGGCAAATGTGCTGTCGCCGCGACCAAAAGCAGGCCAGCAATGCCACAAATCATAAAGGCGGCTAGATTGTTATGCGTCGCTGGTTTTTCTTCGGCTGGAAGATAAGCCATCGCGGCAAGAAACAAGACCGATGACACACCAGCCCCGACAGCCGCTTCGGTAAAGGCCACATCAACAGCATCAAGATTGACAAAAAACGCCGCCGAAATCAGCGAATAGGCACCCGACATAACAATCACAGCGAAAAGCCGACCTGTTCGCACCACCATGACAGCAATCACCAGCAAAATGCACATCAGGAATATATTGATAATAAGACCTGTCATGTCGCCACGCCCTTTTTACTGACGCTCTTTTTGGCCACGCTCTTTTTGGTCACACCCTTTTTAGCCGCACTCTTGTTAACCGCGCTCTTGTTAGCCGCACTCTTGTTAGCCGCACTCTTGTTAGCCGCACTCTTTGTAACTACTTGCTTGGAAGGCGGTGACTTGGCAGAAAGTTTACTTGTCCCTAAGGGCTTCACACCATCCTTATAAGCGGCTTGCGCAACAGCATGTCCAGCAATCGGACTTGTGAAAAACAGAAAAATGCCGATAAAGGCGAGTTTGACCGTTATCAATGTAAAACCGGCATGCAGCATCATCCCAAGAATTAGAAAGCCAACACCCGCCGTATCCATCATACCAAAGGCATGCATGCGGCTATAAACGTCAGGAAGGCGCAACAGACCAAGACTGCCTATCAGTAAAGCAACAATACCGATAAACAAACAGAGTGACGACAATATGGAAACAAGCATTTCGATCACTTATTGTCTCCACGCTTTGCATCACCAAGGCTACCTGTACTGAAAAGTTTCAAAACCGCAAAGGTGCCGATGAAATTAATCACTGCATAAAGAATAGATATATCGATAAATTCTGGGCGACCCATCACAAAGCCATGCAATGCAATAGCCAGAATAATAACAGTGCCAATGGCATTAACAGCCAAAATGCGATCAAAAGCCGTTGGCCCCAAACCAGTTCGGATCAAGGCCAATACGATAGAGACGGCACATGCAACCAACGCAGCTATCATCATCATGACGTGGACAGCTCCGCATCTGCTATATCTTCTAGAGCCGAAACACGGCGGTCCATATCGCCGCTTCGCACATCATCACCAAAATCCGAATGAAGCGCATGCACAATAAAAGTTGATGATACGCTTTCGTTGATATCAACAGTCACCGTGCCAGGCGTCAATGTAATCGAATTGGCATAGGTGGCCATGCCTGCCGCCGTTCGTTGGGTGACGGGAACCTCGAATATTTCGGGCTTGGCGCCACCAAACAGAATAATTTTGGATGTAGCAATATTCGACATGATGATTTCACGCAAAAGCCACAACAGATAAGCTGGTAATCTGGCAAATAAATGTGTCGGCAATCCTTCAAGATCACTAGCACCAATGCGCCAGGATAACCATGCACATAGCGCACAACTCAATATGCCTAATGATGTGATAAGGGGCGTGTAATGCCCCGACATCAATAGCCATCCGGAAAACAGGATCACGAATAAAAGAACAACACGCATCATAGACAAGGCATACCTCTGAGAATGATATTTTATAATAGAGATATTTGTGAGAGTATCAATGCTTGCTAAGTTAGTTTGATTTGAAAAAATGTTATTTTTTTCATTCCTATCGACCTTGCAAATTAACCAGCTTCACGATAATTTAAAAATATTGAGTGTTTAGACATTATGCCTTTCAAAGGAATTGAAAATGGCCACCAAAACTTCATCAAATACGAAATCACGTCCGGATCATGTGCCGGAGGAAAATGTATATGAGAAAATGCATTGGATGGTGATAGTAACCTTTCTTTGCGCTGCCGTTGCTGTGGCTGCTATGCTTATAAACGCTGGCTAATTCTTTAGCCGTCAAGGTAACGTTTCACTGTATTATTATTAATGGGAGCGTTAGTGGACGCTTTATACCAAAAGCAGATTCTGTCACTAGCGCAAAGCGCCCGCGCCAGCACCTTAGATTTTACGCCTGCCTACACTGCGAGCTGTAACAATCCTGTTTGCGGTGACCGGGTAACTGTATCGATTGCCATCAAGGCCGATCGCATTTCCGATATAAATGTTGATGTCAAAGGATGCGCTCTTTGCGAGGCAGGGGCTGGCCTTTTGCTTGCATCTGCGCGGCATGAACATCTCGACAAAACCACCGCTCTAGGAACAAGCCTGCGCGTGTTTCTGGATGCCGGTAATGAAAAAGAAAAACAGTCAGGCAACGAAACAGACACTGAAATACTGGTGTTCGCTCCAGTTAAACCCATAAGCAACAGACACAAATGTGTCTTGCTTGCTTTTGACGCCTTTGACGAGGCCGTTGGCCTATTCAGGGCGGACAGAAACTTTGTCAAAAGCCCATAAGGCCACGAATAAAGTAAGCGGGAAACCGATAACAAGGATCAAGCCAATATTTGCGTTCATAATTATCTCCACAACAAAGTTAGGCCTGTTTCTACGATGACCACTTGTCTCTTGGCAAGGGACAAAACGCCGCGTTTGCCCTAATCATCTAAAAGCAGACAAGCATATTGCGGTAAAACAAGATCAGGCCCCTGCTCCCATGCCGCCGCTCTATAGGCATTTGCCACTATTTTGCCCGTTTCGGTCATGCAATCGTCAACCGAGTCAAATTTAAGATCGGTTGTTATCACCCCCGATGTCATGATGGCTACCGCTACCCACTCCATCTTAATCTTCCATCAACACACAGGCATATTTATTGAGCTCGATATCCTGTGCTTTCGCCTCAACGATATCGGCTTTGGCTGTCCGCGCCATCAATGCGGCCGCGGCAGCTTGTTTATAACAATCATCAACAGTTCGGTAGGTAATATCAGTTGGCACAATGCCCTGTGTTAGCACCGCCACTAAAAGCCATTTCATCCCTAAACCTCGCCATATGATTATCTATAGGGCTAGAATAAAAGCGTTATTAATTGCAAACAAGAGCGCAAAATATCTAGTTTAATATTTTATAAAATTATTTTTTTAGCATATTTTTCAATCGACTAATAACTTCTTGTGAACCATCATGAAAGGTGCCAAACTAACGATCAAGTGGAAAGTCAACACCTATTAATACGGTCGGTGAAAAGATCACCCGGTTGAATGCGCCCCGTGTTTATTGTGTTGCGCTGGCATCGGCGATCACGGTGCCTGCGGCAGCTAAGCTTGCATCTACGCTTTTTTATGTTTTGCGATTTCTAATATCCACGGTGCAATAGCATCAAACTGTTTGATCAGTTGCAGATAATCATCGCGTTCAGTGACTTTATGCGCCTTGTTCAGAGGTGACCAATGCCGTTCACGTTTATGGTCCTCTGGCCATTTATTGACCTGTTTGGTGACCAAAAGCGGGTAATAGGTGACCAGAACATTTTTAACGTCAATTCCGTTACTTTTTCCGATCACCACAGTCATGGGAAAATCCGTTAGTAACGTACCCCGTACCCCAGCTTCTTCAAAGGCTTCGCGCTTGCATCCCTGCTTATGCGTTTCATTAGCTTTCAAATCACCTTTGGGCAGAATCCAGCTACCACGGTTCTGCGATGTTACAAACATCACCGCCATCCGGTCACCGCTTATATCAAAGGGTATAACGCCTATTTTATGACTCATTGAACTTCGTCTCTAATGTGATTTTTTTATCAGTAACAGGAATAAACAGTCTAAATCCAGACTAAAAAAGATTTAGCATAGATCGGCTTTATTTTCGGCAATATAAACTGTCTGGCAACATTCCGTTTCCATCAACGGGTTAAAAAACACCACATCTTCCGCATAAGCCTGGTTAAAGACAGTTGCAAGTCGATCAATAAACGCATCATCCGCAGCATCATTCGACCATAGGGCAAAAACACCATCATCCTTCATATGTGTGGCCAGTTGGCGCAAGCCAGCTTCGGTATAAAAGCCAGCATGACTATGATTCAGGTGAAAATCGGGGGTATGATCAATATCCAGAAAAATACCGTCAAATTTGCGATGCGGATGCGCTTTGTCAAACCCCTCATCACCAGCAGCACACGCAAAAAAGTCAGCTTCGATAATGTTACATCGCGGATCATCAGCCAACATAGTACCAATAGGAAGCAGGCCGTGGTGATGCCAAGCGATGACTGGCGCCAGATATTCGATAACCGTGACTGACGTTACATGATCGAAAGCCAGTGCTGCCTGCGCCGTATAGCCAAGCCCCAGCCCCCCAATCAGAATATCAGGCGCGGTATGCGTCATGCGCGATAAAGGGCGTTCAGCAAGGGCAACCTCTGATGCCGTGAACATATCCGACATAAGATGTTCGTCATTCAGAATGACTTCGACAACATCTTTATCGAGCTTTAGCTGTCGGCGACGGCGAAGCGATAGCGCGCCCAGCGGCGTCATCTGATAATCGAGTTCTTCAAATAATGCTGACAAATCTAAGACCTACTCATCCCACTTGATATCTTTATAGTTGAACTTATGACTTATCGTCGGTTTGACAATCTGAAAATATGGGGACAAGTCAAAGTCACGCGGCGTAAAATGGCTATAATGTCTTTTTTGCATAACATGTTGATCTATAGAAAAGTGGCTTTGCTTCTGCGTCTCAACAGCGCGCGGCAGAATGGGATATTTTATCGCTTGAAACGATTGTGCAACCAGCGTCGAACAAATGGCTTTTGTCGGATCGCCACTGCCGAAAGCGATCAATGAACGCCGGTAACGCGATGGCACAGGAGGCGTGGCAATCAGATAGCGCATCAGATCAAAAATATTCTTACTATCATATTTATGCCCGATACGTTCGATGGCGAATTTGATCAAGGCGCGCTTATCCGCATCCGTTATATTTACCGGACGACAGATACGAACATTATACCCATCATATTTCGACAAAGGCACACGGCATACACCATTCACCAGATCAGCTTCAAGCAATGGATCCTGACCATGTTTTTCACCAACAAACAGACAAACATGCGACCAGGTTGACTGCGTTAGATATTTGATCGCGGTACTTATCTGGCTATTGCCTTCGACAAGCAACAGGTCACAAGGTTGCAATGTCGCCATTAACTGCGCCTGAGACAAAACCGAAAACCGTTCATATCCCGGTTTTGGTTTGCTTAGGTGCCGCGCAAGCATGTTTCCAAAATAGCGTAATATGGATTGCATATGCTAAAACCAAACTCTATCTGACACATCACCAGTTCTATTTTATCCGTTTACCCTTTTTGCCGCGCTTGAATTTTTTGAAAAAACTATGCGAAATTGCAAAGCGGGGGCGTAATCCGCTATCGGGGCGGAACATGGCTTCGGACAATACCGGCT
>NZ_CBFHNB010000051.1:0-16353 GCF_965657105.1 Puniceispirillum sp. (SeqCode) | reverse complement strand
TACGATGGTAAATTATGTGCGTGAAATTCTGGCAGATATTTGTGAAAGCGTAGTCGCAACCAATGATGAAGTGCTTGTGCGAATAAACTCGCAGGATATCACATCGGTTTTAACAAAATTACGTGACGATAATCATGCGGCTTTTAACCAGCTATCCGATCTGACAGCTGTAGATTATCCCGAGCGTCCGGTGCGTTTTGAAATGGTTTATCAGCTTCTGTCGATCACCAATAATATGCGTTTGCGCATTTTGGCGGGGGTTGCCGAAGGCCAGTCCGTGCCTTCTGTAACAAATGTTTTTTCGGCAGCTAATTGGGCCGAGCGTGAAGTGTGGGATATGTTCGGTATATTCTTTGCGGGACATCCTGATCTGCGGCGTCTGTTGACTGATTATGGTTTTGAAGGCCATCCCTTGCGCAAGGATTTTCCGCTGACTGGTCATGTCGAGGTTCGTTATGACGATACGCAGCGCCGCGTGGTTAACGAGCCAGTCCATCTCGTGCAGGAATTCCGCGACTTTGATTTTCTGAGTCCGTGGGAAGGTATGCAGCATGCCATTGATGCTGCTGATTCTGACAAAAACAGCGATACGAATTAGGGGTTCGTTATGGCAGAAATGCAAATTAAGCCAATCACAATGAATTTCGGGCCTCAGCATCCAGCTGCGCATGGTGTGTTGCGGCTTGTGCTTGAAATGGATGGCGAGGTGATCGAACGCGCCGATCCGCATATCGGCTTGCTTCATCGTGGTACTGAAAAGCTGATCGAGCATAAGACGTATTTACAGGCTCTGCCTTATTTTGACCGGCTTGATTATGTGTCGCCTATGAATCAGGAACATGCTTGGGCATTGTCGATTGAAAAGGCTTTGGCTATCGACGTGCCGCGGCGTGCCCAGTTTATCCGCGTTTTATATTGCGAAATTGGCCGTATTCTTAACCATCTTTTGAATTTGACGACCTTTGCCATTGATGTAGGTGCGATGACACCGCTTTTATGGGGCTTTGAAGAACGCGAACAATTGATGGGCTTTTATGAGCGTGCCTGTGGTGCGCGTCTGCATGCGGCCTATTTCCGCCCAGGCGGTGTGCATCAGGATCTGCCAACCGGTTTGTTAGATGAGATTGATGACTGGGCACATAAATTCCCATCATTTATCAATGATATGGAAACCTTGCTGACTGAAAACCGTATTTTCAAGCAGCGCACCGTTGATATTGGCGTGTTGAGTGAAAAAGAGGCGCTTGACCTTGGCATGACAGGCCCGTGCTTGCGCGCGTCTGGCGTGCCGTGGGATCTTCGTAAAAGTCAGCCTTATGATGTTTATGCTGAAATGGATTTCGACGTGCCAATGGGAAAAACAGGGGACTGTTATGCACGTTATTTGGTTCGCATCGAAGAAATGCGCCAGTCGTTGCGTATCATTCATCAATGTATCGCCGAGATGCCCGAAGGCCCCATTCTGGCCGAAAATAACAAGGTCACGCCACCACATCGCGCTGATATGAAGAATTCGATGGAAGCCCTGATCCATCATTTCAAGCTTTATACCGAGGGGTTTCATGTGCCCGAGGGCGAGAGCTATACGGCTGTTGAGGCACCGAAAGGTGAATTTGGCGTCTATCTTGTTGCTGATGGATCTAACAGGCCCTATCGGTGCAAAATCCGGGCGCCAGGGTTTTATTTCATGGCAGCGGTAGATTATCTGTCACGTGGTCACATGCTGGCAGATTCGGTGGCGATCATCGGATCATTGGATGTTGTTTTTGGTGAGATTGACAGATGAGTATTGAAGCCCGCATTGCTGAAGACCAGCCTGACTCATTTGCTTTTACGGCTGAGAATGAGGCAGAAATAAAGCGTATTATGGCCAAATATCCCAAAGGTCGGCAAGCCAGTGCGGTGATGCCGTTGCTTGATATGGCGCAACGCCAGCACGCAAACTGGATTCCGATGAAAGCTATCGAGCTGATTGCCGACAAGCTGGATATGGCTAAAATCCGTGTGCTAGAGGTTGCCACCTTTTATACGATGTTCAATCTCAAACCGGTTGGTAAGTATTTTCTGCAAGCCTGCACAACAACACCATGCTGGCTTCGGGGATCTGACGAGATGATGCGGTGCATTAAAGACCGATATGACATCACGTCAGGCCAAACATCGGATTGTGGTCGTTTTTCTTTGCTTGAGGTCGAATGTCTTGGCGCATGCGTGAATGCACCGATTTTACAGGTAAATGATGATTTCTATGAAGATCTGAATTACCAGACCACCGGTGCATTGCTTGATTCGCTTGAGAAAGATGCGCCACTTGCCGTTGGATCAGTTCTGGGCCGGTCTGGGTCAGAAGCCAGTGGTGGTGCCACAAGCCTGAATACCATGAAACCAAAGAAAACAGCCAAAGCAAAGTCGGGAGCAGCCAATGCTTAAAGACGCTGATCGTATTTTTACCAATATCTATGGCTGGAACGATGCCATGCTTGCGGGTGCCAAAAAACGCGGTGATTGGGACAATACTGCGGCTATTTTAAAACTTGGTCACAGCGAAATTGTTGATCGTATGAAGGCGTCTGGTCTTCGTGGTCGCGGTGGTGCTGGTTTTCCGACGGGTCTTAAATGGTCATTTATGCCGCAAGAGGTCAAAGATCGCCCTCATTATTTGGTTGTTAATGCCGATGAGTCCGAACCCGGCACATGTAAAGACCGCGATATTATCCGCCATGAGCCGCATAAATTGCTTGAAGGCTGTGTTGTTGCTGGTTTCGCTATGCGCGCGCATGTTGCCTATATCTATATTCGTGGTGAATTCGTCAATGAAGCCCGCCGTTTGCAGGCCGCCATTGACGAAGCCTATGATGCTGGGTTGCTGGGTAAAAATGCTGCCAAATCAGGCTGGGATTTTGACATTTATCTGCATCGCGGGGCAGGTGCTTATATTTGTGGTGAAGAAACCGCCTTGCTTGAGTCACTTGAAGGCAAAAAAGGCCAACCACGCTTGAAGCCGCCATTTCCAGCAGGTGTTGGGCTGTATGGATGCCCAACTACCGTAAATAATGTTGAATCAATCGCCGTAGCGCCGACCATCTTACGACGTGGTGCCGATTGGTTCTCTGGTCTTGGTAAAGAGAATAATACAGGCACAAAGCTGTTTTGTATTTCTGGACATGTAAATAAGCCTTGCAATGTTGAAGAAGAAATGGGCATCCCGCTGAAAGAGCTACTTGAAAAACATGCAGGTGGTATACGCGGGGGCTGGGATAATCTGCTGGCGGTGATTCCTGGTGGATCATCAACGCCAATGATGCCTAAAGACATCTGTGAAACCATGACAATGGATTTTGATGCGCTACGCGAGGCCGGAACAGGTCTAGGCACTGCCGGTATCATCGTCATGGATAAAAGCACAGATGTGGTAAAGGCCATTTCACGCTTGTCCTATTTTTATAAGCATGAGTCATGTGGCCAATGCACACCATGCCGCGAGGGAACTGGTTGGATGTGGCGGATGATGGAACGGCTTGTTCGCGGTGAAGCCGAACCGCATGAAATTGATACATTGTATGAAGTCACCAAGCAGGTTGAAGGCCATACAATTTGCGCATTAGGCGACGCAGCGGCATGGCCAATTCAAGGGCTTATTAAGCATTTCAGACCAGAGATTGAGCGCCGTATTGCGGCGCGTCATGCTGGTGACGCCGTCGCGGCCGCTGAATAGAGGGTTAATAACGATGCCAAAACTGACTGTTAATGATGTTGAAGTCGAAGTGGAAGACGGATCAACAGTGCTTCATGCCTGTGAAGCTGCTGGTGTTGAAGTGCCGCGTTTTTGCTATCATGACCGTTTATCGATTGCCGGTAATTGCCGCATGTGTCTGGTTGATATGGAACGCGCGCCAAAGCCGGTTGCGTCCTGTGCGATGCCCGCTGGCGACGGAATGGTTATTCGCACCGATACTGACCGTGTTAAAAAGGCACGAGAAGGCGTCATGGAATTCCTGTTAATCAATCATCCGCTTGATTGCCCAATTTGTGATCAAGGCGGTGAATGTGATTTGCAAGATCAGGCAATGGGCTATGGCCATGATGGATCACGTTTTGAAGAAAATAAGCGCGCGGTTGAAAACAAGCATATGGGCCCGCTTATTAGCACGGTCATGACACGCTGTATTCATTGTACACGCTGTGTCCGCTTCGCAACCGAGGTGGCAGGTGTGCCAGAGCTGGGTGCCATTGGCCGCGGTGAAAATGTTGAGATCACTACCTATCTCGAAAAAAACCTGGCATCAGAGCTTTCGGCTAATGTGATTGATCTGTGCCCCGTTGGCGCGTTGACGTCGCGTCCTTATGCTTTTACCGCGCGTCCATGGGAGCTTAACAAAACCGAGTCTATCGATGTGATGGATGCGGTAGGCAGCAACATTCGCGTTGATGCACGTGGATCACAGGTCATGCGCGTTTTGCCGCGTTTGCATGAAGATGTGAATGAAGAGTGGATTTCCGATAAAACCCGCTATGCGATTGACGGTTTGCGCCGCCAGCGCCTTGATCAGCCGTATTTGCGTAGTGCCAATGGCAGTTTGCATCCAGCTAGCTGGGATGAGGCGTTCAAAGCCATGGCCACTAAGATCAAGAGAGCCAAATCATCGACAATTGCTGCGATTGCGGGTGATCAGGCTGATGCTGAAAGCATGTTTGCTTTGAAGTCGATGATGCAACGGCTTGGCGTGGCAAATATTGATTGTCGTCAAGATGGCGCTAAAATTGGCGGATCACGTGCTGGTTACCTGTTTAACTCGACAATTGCCGGTATTGATGACGCTGATGCGCTGTTGATTATTGGTAGCAACCCACGTGAAGAGGCGGCTGTTCTGAATGCCCGTATCCGCCGTAACTGGCTGGCCACAGGCATGCCGGTTGGCGTCGTAGGGGTGGATAGCGATCTGACTTATGACACAAAGCATCTTGGTGATGATACGGCGGTATTATCGGCTATCCTTGATGGTTCCAACAAATTTTCCACCGTGTTAAAACGTGCCAAGCGGCCAATGATTATCATTGGTATGGGCGCGCTTAGCCGTGAAGATGGTGCTGCGGTGCTTGCCACGGCGCGCCAGATCGCCGAAACCTATGGCGTTGTGGCAAAGGGGTGGAACGGTTTTAATGTTCTGCATAACGCGGCAGCACGTGTGGGTGGCCTTGATATGGACTTTATCCCGGGCAAGGGTGGTCTTGATATTGAAGCTATGTATAAGGCTGCTGAAAGTAAAAAACTTGATTTTGTCTGGCTTCTTGGTGCTGACGAAGTTGACCTAGATCGTCTTGGTAATGCGTTTATTGTCTATCAGGGGCATCACGGTGATAAAGGCGCGCATGGCGCTGATGTGGTGTTGCCAGGTTCGGCCTATACCGAAAAAGACGGGATCTATGTCAATACCGAAGGGCGTGTTCAATATGCTAATCGCGCAGCAT
The DNA here is from genome assembly GCF_965657105.1 of Puniceispirillum sp. (SeqCode). Lineage (NCBI taxonomy): Bacteria > Pseudomonadati > Pseudomonadota > Alphaproteobacteria > Puniceispirillales (SeqCode) > Puniceispirillaceae (SeqCode) > Puniceispirillum (SeqCode) > Puniceispirillum sp. (SeqCode). Next base: position 10,884 of record NZ_CBFHNB010000051.1, on the reverse strand, counting down.
TTCCTCCAGGCGAAGCCAAAGAAGACTGGGCGATCATTCGTGCCTTTTCCGGACATATACATAAATCAATCGGTATGGATAATCTGACAGAGGTGCGTAACGCCTTGTTTGAAGCCTATCCACATTTTGCTGACAGCGATGCTATTGAAAGTGCTAAATGGTCAAAATTTGGTGGTCGTGGCAAGATGGATGCTTCGCCGATTGCCAATAGTCTCGATAATTTTCATATGACGTGTGCGATTAGTCGTGCATCAGAAACCATGGCCGAATGCCGCAAGGCCTTGCTGGATGATAATGTTGATGATGTAGCCGCGTCATCTACGGTAGCGGCGGAGTAGTCAAATGTTTATGGATTTGATCAATAATGCCGAAATTCGCGCTGTTGCGTGGATTATTGCCCAGATCATGATTGTGGTCGGGCCTTTGCTGATCGCTGTAGCCTATCTGACGCTTGCCGAGCGCCGTGTTATCGGTTTCATGCAGTTACGAAAAGGCCCTAATGTTGTTGGTCCGTTTGGCATGCTCCAACCGTTTGCAGATGCGCTGAAATTGATGGCTAAGGAAACAATCCTGCCAGCTGGTGCGAATAAGGTTGTGTTCATTATCGCCCCGATGCTGACCTTTGTTTTGTCGTTAGTCGCTTGGGCGGTGATACCTTTTGGTGAAGGGCTTGTGATTGCCGATATCAATGTCGGTATCCTCTATCTGTTTGCGGTGTCCTCGCTAGGTGTCTATGGCGTGATAATGGCGGGATGGGCCAGTAATTCGAAATACGCCTTTCTTGGTGCCTTGCGATCTGCCGCGCAGATGGTGTCGTATGAAGTGTCGATGGGATTGGTTATCATCAATGTGTTGCTTTGTGCAGGTTCTCTGAATTTGAGTGCAATCATCGAAGCACAGCGAGACATGTGGTTTGCCTTGCCGTTATTTCCGATGTTTATTGTCTTTTTCATTTCGACACTTGCCGAGACCAATCGTGCGCCGTTTGATCTGCCTGAAGGCGAGTCCGAGCTTGTCGCGGGCTATTTCGTTGAATATTCATCAATGAGCTTTGCGCTCTTTTTCCTTGGTGAATATGCCAATATGATCCTGATGAGCAGCATGACGGTTATTTTGTTCCTTGGGGGATGGCTACCACCATTTGATATTTGGCCATTAAATATCATTCCGGGTCCTCTATGGTTCATTTTGAAAATCATGATGGTATTGTTTGTGTTTCTGTGGGTGCGCGCGACAACGCCGCGCTATCGCTATGATCAGCTGATGCGCCTTGGTTGGAAAATATTTTTGCCATTTTCATTGTTGTATGTGGTGGCAACAGCTGGCTTTTTGCTGGCAACTGATCGCCTGCCAGCGGTTATCGTTGGTTAGGTATAGGAGAAGATAAAGTCATGCGAATGTTGATGGATACAATCAAATCATTCCTGCTTCTTGAACTTGCCAAAGGCATGTTCCTGACGTTGAAGTATTTCTTCAAACCGAAAGTTACAATCAACTATCCTTATGAAAAGGGTAGCCTTTCCCCCCGGTTTCGCGGCGAACACGCTTTACGCCGTTATCCTAACGGAGAGGAGCGTTGTATCGCTTGTAAATTGTGTGAGGCGGTCTGTCCTGCACAGGCTATAACTATCGAAGCTGAACCGCGGGATGACGGTAGCCGCCGTACAACGCGCTATGATATTGATATGACAAAATGTATCTATTGTGGATTTTGTCAGGAAGCCTGTCCGGTTGATGCGATTGTCGAAGGGCCCAATTTCGAATTCGCAACCGAGACCCGCGAAGAACTGTATTACGACAAAAACAAACTGCTTGCGAATGGGGATCGTTGGGAAACCGAGATCGCCAGAAACCTTGCTGCTGACGCCGAATGGCGCTGATCTAGATTGGAAATGACAGACAATGTTTGAAGCGCTTTTCTTTTATCTGTTTGCGGGCATTATGCTGGCTAGCGCCTTTATGGTTGTGATATCGAAAAACCCTGTATATTCAGTGCTTTTCCTTATTCTTTCTTTCTTCAATGCGGCTGGATTATTCGTCCTGATCGGTGCGGAATTTCTCGCCATGCTTCTGGTTGTTGTCTATGTTGGCGCCGTTGCCGTGCTGTTCCTGTTTGTGGTGATGATGCTGGATATTAATTTTGCCGAAATGCGCGCTGGCTTTCAGAAATATCTACCACTGGGTCTGATCGTCGGCGGTATTCTGGTATTTGAGCTTGTGGCAGCGATGTATGGCGATGCCTTCAAAGGAGCGACATTGCCGGAAGCCTCCGAGATCGCCAATACGACTCGTCTTGGCGGTGTTCTCTATACCAAATATATCTACCTGTTTCAGGTTGCAGGTCTGATCCTGCTAGTTGCCATGATTGGTGCTATTTCACTCACCATGCGGCATCGTCCAGGTGTCCGTCGTCAGGTTGTTGCCGAACAAAATATGCGGCGCCGTGATGAAACAGTCGAGGTGGTTAGTGTGCCTGTTGGCAAAGCACCACCAACGCGGCAAGAAAGTTAAAGTTATGATGGAATTATCATTAAATCACTATCTTACCTGTTCGGCGATCCTTTTTGCGATGGGGATATTTGGTATCTTTTTGAACCGGAAGAACGTGATTACAATCCTGATGTCGATTGAATTGATGTTGCTGGCTGTGAATATAAATATGGTGGCGTTCTCAGCTTATAACGGTGATCTGGAAGGACAGATATTCTCGCTATTTATTCTGACTGTAGCCGCAGCCGAAGCCGCCATTGGCCTTGCTATTCTGGTGGTGTTCTTCCGAAATCGCGGATCGATCGCGGTTGAAGACGTGAATATGATGAAGGGCTAGGGCGATATGTACGCATCCATAGTATTTTTGCCGCTTATTGGTTCCGTAATTGCTGGCATTCTTAGCCTCGGACACTACGATAGAGCCGCTGAACGGGTAACAATCATCGGCTTGTTACTGTCACTTTTATTTTCGATTTTTGCCTTTGCCGAAGTTGCCATTGGTGGACAGCCTATCACAATCGAGCTTTCACGCTGGATAGTGTCAGGTGATTTCGAGGCGCATTGGCGACTCCGTTTTGACACACTCACCGCTGTTATGTTGATTGTTGTGACGGGCGTATCATCGATGGTGCATATCTATTCTGTTGGCTATATGTCACATGACAAAGCGCGGGCGCGCTTCATGTCCTATCTCAGCTTATTTACCTTTGCCATGTTGATGCTGGTCACAGCTGATAATCTTGTGCAGTTGTTCTTTGGCTGGGAGGGTGTTGGTGTTGCGTCTTATTTGCTGATTGGCTTCTGGTATCATAAAGAGTCAGCCCATGCGGCGGCGATGAAAGCCTTTGTGGTGAACCGTGTTGGTGATTTTGGTTTTGCACTTGGTATCTTGGCGGTCTATGCCTTGTTCGGGTCTGTTCAATTTGACGATATATTTGCCAAGGCCGCGCTCTATGTCGATGTGGACATCAACTTCCTCGGCATGAGCTTGCCAGCATTGGAAGTGGCCGGCATCTTGCTGTTTATCGGCGCGATGGGCAAGTCTGCTCAACTTGGTCTGCATACATGGTTACCAGATGCGATGGAGGGGCCAACGCCCGTTTCAGCGCTTATTCACGCTGCCACAATGGTGACAGCGGGTGTGTTCATGGTATGCCGGCTTTCACCGGTGCTTGAATATGCGCCATTTACGCTTGATGTTATCACTGTCATTGGCGGCATGACGGCCATTTTTGCGGCAACAGTTGGCATGACACAATTTGATATCAAGCGCGTGATTGCCTATTCAACCTGTTCGCAGCTTGGTTATATGTTCTTTGCGGCCGGTGTTTCGGCTTATCCGGCTGCTATGTTCCATCTGACAACGCATGCGTTTTTCAAGGCACTGCTGTTCCTTGGTGCAGGATCAGTTATTCATGCGATGTCTGATGAGCAGGATCTGCGAAATATGGGCGGTATCTGGAAGAAAATCCCTGTTACCTATGTGATGATGTGGGTCGGATCGCTTGCCTTGGCTGGCTTCCCGTTTTTCGCCGGATTCTATTCAAAGGATATGATCCTGGAAGCTGCATTTGGAGCGCATACATCGGTTGGTAATTTTGCATTCTGGATGGGGTGTGCCGCGGCTTTTCTGACCGCGTTCTATAGCTGGCGCCTATTGATCATGGCGTTTCATGGAAAGCCGCGGGCATCAGCCGAAGTGATGGCACATGTGCATGAATCACCGTCTGTTATGACATTGCCGTTATTTGTTTTGGCGCTAGGTGCAATTTTCTCTGGCTGGCTTGGTTATGAGCTGTTTGTTGGTGATGATATGGCGGCTTTCTGGGGTGACTCGATTTTCATTCTGCCAACACATATGGCCATGGAAAATGCGCATCATGTGCCAAGTTGGGTTAAGCTATTGCCGATTGTGCTTGCCTCCAGCGGGGTTCTGATAGCGGTCTTGTTCTATGCGGTGCTTACCGACATGCCAGCGCGCATAGCAAGAGCCTTTTCGCCTCTTTATGCTTTGTTCTTCAATAAATGGTATTTCGACGAAATCTATGATGCGACGTTAGTTAAACCAGCTGTGCGGATAGGGGCAATCCTGTGGCAACGCGGTGATCGTGATACGATTGATGGCTTTGGCCCGGATGGGATGTCAGGGCTGGTACTTCGGATTTCGGGCTTTTGCTCGCGGATACAGTCAGGGTTTGTTTTCCACTACGCTTTTGCCATGCTGATCGGCGTTGTTGTGCTGGTGAGCTGGTATTATCTTCGCCTAAAGGGAATATAAGTGATGATCGATAATTGGCCTTTACTGACAATCATCACCTTCCTGCCACTAGCTGGCGTGATTTTTCTACTGATGATAAAGGGTGACGATGAAGTTGTTGCAAATAATGCACGGAGCGTAACACTTTGGATTACCGGCTTTAACTTTATTGTGTCTTTGGCGCTTTTACTTGGCTTTGACAGCAATGTAGCTGGTTACCAATTCGAAGAATTTGCCGAATGGCTTCCAAATACAGGTATTAATTATCATATGGGTGTTGATGGTATTTCGATGCCATTCGTCTTGCTTTCGACATTTTTGACACCGCTTGCCGTGCTGGCCAGTTGGCGTGCCATCACGCATCGTGTGCGTGAATATATGATCGCCTTTTTGGTTCTTGAAACAATGATGATCGGCATGTTTGTTTCGCTCGATATGCTGATGTTCTATCTGTTTTTCGAAGCGGTGTTGATACCGATGTTTCTGATCATAGGCATCTGGGGTGGCGCAAGACGGGTCTATGCGGCATTTAAATTCTTCCTGTTTACCTTGCTGGGTTCGGTGCTGATGCTAGTTTGTATGCTGGCCATGTATGTGCAAACAGGTACTACCGACATCCCCATGTTGACCGCGCATAGTTTTGGTACGGGCATGCAATTCTGGTTGTTCCTTGGGTTTTTTGCCTCATTTGCGGTAAAGGTGCCGATGTGGCCAGTTCATACATGGTTGCCTGACGCGCATGTTGAAGCCCCTACAGCGGGTTCGATGATTTTGGCTGGTGTTCTTTTAAAGATGGGCGGTTATGGTTTCCTGCGGTTCTCGCTACCAATGTTCCCGCATGCGTCTGAATTGTTTGCACCCGTCATCTTTGCCTTGTCCGTCATTGCGGTGATATACACGTCACTTGTGGCCTTGGCGCAATCGGATATGAAAAAGATGATCGCCTATTCATCCGTTGCGCATATGGGATTTGTTACGATTGGTATCTTTACCTTTACCGAGCAGGGTATTGCCGGTGCTATGTTCCAGATGATCAGTCATGGTCTTGTATCAGCGGCCTTATTCTTTTGTGTTGGTGTCGTCTATGATCGGCTTCATACGCGCGAAATCGATGCCTATGGTGGCGTTGCCAAGGTTATGCCGCGCTTTGCCGTATTTTTCATGTTTATGATGCTGGCATCGGTTGGTTTGCCGGGAACAAGCGGCTTTGTCGGTGAAATGCTGGTTCTTGTGGGGGCGTGGAAAGCCAGCACATGGGTGGCCTTTTTCACCGCTACAGGCCTTGTGCTTGGGGCGACTTATATGTTGTGGCTATATCGCCGGGTTATGTTTGGTAAGGTCACCAAAGTCGAAGTCCAATCAATGGAGCCAATGCAGCTGCGCGAATTAGGCATTTTCGTTCCGATCAGCATTCTGGTTTTGGTGTTTGGAATATATCCGGCGTTTTTGCTGGATGTGATGGCTGTTTCAATTCAAATAATTATTGATGAATTGTCGGTAAGTGGCGTTGCGCTTGTCGCATCTAATTAGACTCATATTTGTTCTCAAAGGGAACGGCACTCATGTTTGAAATAAATGATATTCTGCCTGCTCTTCCGGAAATGCTTCTGGCATGTGTTGCGCTATTGCTTGTGCTGGTAGCGGCCTATGGCGGTGATGGTGCTGCAAATGCAAAGCGGGTCTGTTCGATAGCTCTTGGTGCTATTGTGATTGCGGCGGTGATGTTGTGGCAGGGCGGTGATGTTGAGGCAACAGCCTTTTCAGGCATGTTCAGCGCTGACACATTTAGTGCCTATATGAAATTATTGGTTCTAATGGGTTCATTTGCGGCTTTATATATGTCTATCGGTCCATTGGAACAGGATGATATCAACAAACCTGAATTCAGTTTGCTTGTTCTGCTGGCTGTTGTTGGCATGATGCTTATGATTTCGGCAAATGACCTTATGTCGCTTTATATGGCGGTTGAATTACAATCATTGCCACTTTACGTCGTTGCAGCTATGCGGACAAATTCACTTCGTTCATCCGAAGCTGGCTTGAAGTATTTTCTGCTTGGCGCATTGTCATCAGGCATGTTGCTTTATGGCGCGTCGTTGGTTTACGGGTTTGCCGGAACGACCAGCTTTGACGGCATTTCTGCAGCAGTTGCAACAGGTGCGTTACCAGTGGCCTTTGTCGTAGGCATGGTATTCATGATCTGTGGTATTGCGTTTAAAATATCCGCAGCTCCATTCCATATGTGGACACCAGATGTCTATGAAGGCTCGCCGACGCCTGTAACCGCCTTGTTTGCGATTGCGCCAAAGGTAGCGGCAATGGCGTTGATGATGCGTCTGACCTATGGTGCTTTTGGCCCGATAGCCATGGAATGGTCTCAGGTGCTTATCGCTTTGTCGATTGCATCAATGGTTATTGGTGCTTTTGGTGCCATTATGCAGACCGATATAAAACGGATGATGGCTTATTCGTCTATCGCACATATGGGTTATGCGCTTGCAGGTCTGGCGGCTGGATCGCATGCGGGTGTGCTGGGCGTCATCATTTACATGACAGGCTATATTTTCATGGGAGCAGGTACGTTTGCGATCATTTTGATGATGCGCCGAGATGGCAAATCGGCCACAAAAATTGATGATCTTCGCGGCCTATCAAAGACCCATCCTTTGTTTGCCATTGGCTTGCTGGTCATGATGTTTTCGATGGCAGGCATTCCGCCGCTAGCTGGATTTTTTGGTAAGTGGTATGTGTTTCTGGCGGCCGTTAATGCGGGTCTGATTCCGCTGGCGGTTATCGGTGTGGTCATGTCGGTTGTTGGTGCCTTTTATTATCTGCGTATTATCCGCATGATGTATTTTGAAGACAGTGATGATCCGCTGGATGCTGATCTGCCGATATCGAACCGTTTGGTGCTGACTGTGTCTCTGGGTGTGGTTCTGCTGTTCTTTGCCGGACTTGGCAGCTTGCTTGGCACGGCTGATATTGCGGCTACAACTTTGATGACGCGCAACTAGGATCAGATCATATGGTGACAAGCGCAGCTTGGACGTTTTCCACCGCCGACGTCGCCAAATCATCTTCTGATCTTGCCCGCAAGGCCGCGCTTGACGGCGCACCAACAGGAACCGGCTTTCTGGTAGGCGTTCAAACCGCCGGACGCGGTCGGCGCGGACGCACATGGCTTTCACCGCAGGGTGGAATGTATCTGTCGATTGTTCTCCGGCCTAATTGTGACAAATATCTTTGGCCGCTTTTGTCCTTTGTAGCAGCATTAGCCGCACGTGAAACAATCGAGAACGTTCTGGTATCGCATCAGCCTAAGGTGAAATGGCCTAATGATATTCTGGTTAATAACCGGAAAATCTGCGGTATTTTGCTTGAAGTGGTGGAAGATGCCCTGATTGTTGGAACGGGTATTAATGTGGCGCCGATCAAAGCTGATAGGGCCATGCCGGGGCATTTGTCGCCGACGTCACTTGTCGAGCTGGGTGATAATGTCACAACGCCAGCATTGCTGGCGACTGATTACATAGATAATCTGGCACGACGTTATGAGACATTTAATCCAACAGCTTTCACCCCTGTTCGTGATGAATGGATGCGTCATGCCGCTTTTTTGAACCAAAATGTGACTGTTATGGATTCAGGGCTAAAGGGGCGTTTTACCGGCATTGACGAGGATGGTTCCATGTTGTTGGTTGATGCATCAGGCAAGACACACCATATCACTACTGGTGATGTTGTTTTAATGGATGATGGTAACTGATGCTTTTGGCCGTAGATTGTGGCAATACCAATATTGTGTTTGCTCTTTATGACAATACAGCTGATGTCAGCAGGCAGCTTGGATGCTGGCGCATTGAAACCGATGTTTTGCGTTCCGGTGATGACTATACTGTCTGGCTGGGACAGATGATGGCTGCGGCAAATTTAGCCAAAGATATGGTTTCGGGTGTTGTTATGGCTAGTGTTGTGCCGGAAATCACCCCACAGTTGGTGATGATGGCGCGCGCCGGATTGAGTCTTGATCCAATGTTGATTGGAGATGCAGGGGTTGATCTGGGAATTTTGGTTGATATTGATAATCCGTCACAGGCAGGTGCTGACAGGCTGGTTAATGCCGTGGCAGCCAAACATTATCATCAGGTTCCAGCCATTATCCTTGATTTTGGCACCGCCACAACGCTTGATCTTGTCCGTGCCGATGGGGCTTATGCAGGCGGCATAATTGCACCAGGTGTGCATGTATCGGTTGACGCCTTATATAAAGCAGCAGCGCGTTTACCACATCTTGACGTCAAGCCTTGGGATCCTACTTTACCAGTTCTAGGGCGCGATACGATAAGCGCTATGGAGTCGGGTATTTTTTGGGGCTATGTTGGCATGATTGAAGGGTTGATCGCGCGCCTTCGAACCGAGCAGGGCGCAGATTTGCCAGCCATAGCCACGGGTGGGTTAGCATCGCTTTTTGCGCCACATTTGCCGATGATTTCTGCTGTTGATGTCGATCTTACGCTACGTGGCCTAGTTGCCATATATAACCTTAATAACGAATCTAATTCCGCCGTAACGGCGCACCAAACATAGTTGATTGCTAAATATGACATATTTTTCCAAGTCTGATTTTCTGTTTGTCCCGCTAGGTGGTTCTGGCGAAATCGGCATGAATGTAAATCTATACCATTATCAGGATAGCTGGTTGATGGTTGATCTGGGTATTTCCTTTCCCGATGAAAGCACCCCCGGCATTGATGTCGTGCTTCCTGATTTGCAGTTTATTCAGAATCATCGTGACAAATTAGCCGGACTTGTTCTGACCCATGGTCATGAAGATCATCTGGGGGCTATCCCCTATCTGTGGAGCAGTCTTGGGTGCCCGATATGGGGGAGTGCCTTTACCCTAGCCTTGCTTCGTCGCAAGCTTGCCGAGTCGCGTAATGACTATGATATTCCATTACATGAAATGGGTATAAATGCGGTTGAAAAAATCGGGGCTTTTGAGATTGAAATGATTGGTCTTAACCATTCAATTCCTGATCCAGCCGCCTTGGCCATCCGAACTGATGCTGGCACGGTTTTGCATACAGGCGACTGGAAATTTGACAAGACGCCGGTTCTTGGCACCGATACGGATAAAGATCGGCTTGCCAAACTTGGCGATGAAGGTGTGCTTGTCATGGTTGGTGATTCAACCAACGCGATGGTTGCCGGACATACTGGTTCTGAAGCTGAGGCGCGTGATGGTTTGACCGATGCTATTGGCGCGGCTATGGGCCGTGTGGCGGTAACATGTTTTGCCAGTAATATTGCACGTATTGACTCTATTGTGAAAGCGGCACAGGCAAATGACCGCTCGGTGGCTATTGTTGGGCGCGCATTGAATAGGGCAATTTCAGCCGCGCGTGAAGTCGGATATTTACACGATTTGCCTGAATTTGTGCCAGAGGGTGACATAAATCTGCTGCCACGAGAAAATGTTGTCATCATTTGTACAGGTACGCAGGGGGAACCACGTGCCGCGATGGCAAAGATTGCCGCCGGTGCGCATGAAACCGTGTCGCTTGATCCAGGTGATACGGTGATTTATTCGTCGCGAAAGATCCCAGGTAATGAAAATGCGATTAGCCGTGTGCAGGACATGCTGATCCGCCGGAAAATCATTCTGATTACCGATGAAGATGCGCCTGTGCATGTGTCGGGTCATCCATCGCGGGATGAAATGGTTGAAATGTATAGTCTTGTCAGGCCCAAAATCGCCATTCCTGTGCATGGTACAGCGCGGCATCTTGTTGCGCATGCTGAACTGGCCAAAAGTTGTCAGGTGCCACAAACGATCCTGCCGGACAATGGCGCAGTCATTAAGCTGAATGATGAGACGGTCAAGATTATCGATAATGTGCATACTGGTACCATGACGCATGAACGTGGATCGATTATTGATATGCAGGCGGATATGCTTCGCGCGCGCCGGCGGATGCTGTGGAATGGCAGTGTGACCGTCAGTCTGGTACTGAACCGGACAGGGAATATCTGCATGGTGCCAGCGGTAAGCCAGACCGGGCTTGGCGAAGGTGACAAAGCGGATGATTATATCGCGGCGGCGTCTTTAGCCGTTGAGGATGCGGTCGAGCGACTTG
>NZ_CBFHNB010000050.1:0-16599 GCF_965657105.1 Puniceispirillum sp. (SeqCode) | reverse complement strand
ACACCAATCGTCATGCAGACACATGAAGTGAAGCATTTCAATTGGTTACACATAAAATGTTGCAGAGAATGGTGCGGCCGAGAAGACTCGAACTTCCACGGGGGTTAGCCCACAGCGACCTCAACGCTGCGCGTCTACCAATTCCGCCACGGCCGCACGTTTGAGGTGCCCTCTATATGTCATTATGCCTGGCTTTAATCAAGCCCCAACTTTGCCAGCCCTATCGCACGCCCTACGCCCCCGCATGATCCTCCAGCATGATCCCCCAACATGATCCCCCAGCATGATCCCCGCCACCATGCGCATCATCATTGCCCTCAACCCATCTTGACAGGCACCGCCGCGTGGGGTCATCCTGTCTTCATGTCCTGTCTTCATGTCCTATCCATATCCGGCCATGCCCCATATAACAGCCTTTGATAATTGAGATCGCCCCCACCATGCCGTCCGAGTCACACATCACCACCCCCAAAGCCGCCCCCAAAGCCGCATCAACGGAAACATCATCAGGCACATCATCCGTCACATGGCAATCCTTTTCCGGCCAACAGCCCTATCTGCCCATCGTCGAGTCCATGGGCGCGCATAATGCCACGATCCGCGCTGATAACGCGTCTGAGGCGGTCTGGCTGCTCGAACATGCGGCGGTCTATACGGGCGGCACCTCGGCGCGTGATGCCGATCTGCTGCTGCCCGATCCCGCCATCCCCACGCATCGCACCGGACGCGGCGGGCAATGGACATATCATGGCCCGGGTCAGCGCATCGCCTATGTCATGCTTGATCTGGCCGCCCGTGGGGGCGATATCCGCGCCTATGTGCATGCGCTCGAAGGCTGGATCATCGATATCATCGCTGTCTTTGGCGTCACCGGTACGCGGCGCGCGGGTCTGCCTGGCATCTGGGTGCAGACAGGCAACAGCGTCTCCGGCTATGACAAGATCGCCGCCATTGGCGTGCGGGTCAGCCGCTGGGTCACCTGGCATGGCATCGCTATCAATCTGGCGCCCGATCTGGCCGCCTTTGACGCGATCGTCCCTTGCGGCGTCACCGATGCCGGCGTGACCTCACTGCATGCGCTGGGACATAAGGTGACCTATGATCAGCTAGATGACGCCATGCGCGCGCATTTTGACACGCATTTCGGCGCGGCCAGCCCGCTTGCCTATCAGCCAAAACCAGCATAATGATTCCCGCCTTTTGCCAACCCCACTGCCTATCATACGGGCACATCGCGGCTTAATCAGATGACTCGCCTATTTTGGGGTCACGCCGCTTTGGGGGGCACGCCTCATTCATCATCATCAGTGATTGAAATATCTTCCAGATAATCTAGCAATGCGGTTAATGCGCGCTCGGCATCATTCATCTGCCACTGCTCCGCATCGCTCTCACCCATCAAGCCATCAGACGGGGCTTCATGATGCAGGATGCTATTGCGCCGCCCACGAAGCCAGCCCAGCGCCGCCTTATTCCCCGCATAAGCAAAGGCCGCGCCATCCAAATAGCCCGATGGGCCTGCCGCTTCATGCGCGACAATATCGACCAAAGCCGCCGCCAGCGTGACAATCGTCAGCGGCAAAGGCACCGCCGATGCGCGGTGTAGTTCGGCCAGTATCGCCGCCGCATGCGGGCCCAAATAATCCACCCTATAGCGCGATAATCGTGTCAGAATCTGCGGTGCCACGGGTCTCATATTATTCCCCCATAATCCGAAAAACGCGCATCCACGTCATATCCGCACCTGTTTTAAAAAATGTTTCACGTGAAACATAACGGGAACAAAAATAAGTGAGTCCACGCATCATTTGAGCAGATCACGGAAGCGTGCCGCCTCGTCCAATTCAGTGCGGATAAAGGCACGCCGGTCTTCGGCTTCCCAATCATTGCCCCAGTTTTCGACCTGCCATAATTCGTCAAGAAAGGTTGTCGCAAAGAACGTTTCGTTATCGATAGCACCGCGGATCCAGGCCAGCCCCATCACCAGCGACCCGCCCAGACTGACTGTCCGGTGCAAAATCGCCAGATGCCAGTCATCATAGGATTCAACGCAACGGCGCAAGGCCGCAATCGCATGATCTGGCTGATTGACCGGCATGATCGAACGCGCCACGATCAAGGGTGCCTGTAACTCACGCGCTGCCCAATCGAGCCAGTTTTGCCATGCTACCGCCTGACGTGCCGCCAGATCCGCTTCCTCTGCCCGATAGCATAATAGATCATTGCCGCCATAACTGGTGATTTCGGCAATCACCGCCGCGCGCTGGCTAGCCACCCGATCACAGGCTGTCACCGCATAGGCGAAAAGCGGCATGCTTGCTGGGTTGATATCATCATCCTGCGCATCCCATTCCGCCGCAATCGCCTCAGCCAGCGCCGCTGTCGGCATGAATAGCTGACTGCCTGCTGGTGTTTTGACAGCACGCCCATCAAGCGCGACCTGCCAGCCTGTATCAGCCTCGATTGCACGCACATCCTTGTAAAATCGTTTCCGCGTCTGCATGTTCAATCCTTAGTAACTACGACTCACCCTTAAAAATCCTGAAACCGCCAGCCTTTTGGCGGCATTGATAGCCCCAGCGCATCAAGGCTGGTCACCATATGCGGGCTAGGTGGAGCCGTGATCAGCTTGCCATCGGGTAGTTTCAACTGCCACGCATGAAGATGCAACTGCCGCGCAACCATGCCGCCAGGATGCGCATCGACCCCGCCATATTTGCCATCACCGCAAATCACATGCCCGATCAGCGCCATATGGATGCGTAGCTGATGCGTCCGCCCCGTGAGTGGCCGCAACGCCATCAAGGTCAGCTTGCGACCTGCATGATCGACCCGCCGGAACAATGTATGCGCAGATTGCCCCTCATCATCAGCCACCATGCGCTCGCCAGACTTGCCCGGTAATTTGCTGATCGCCTGTTTGATCGCGCCATCTTCAGGCGGCAAGCCCATACATAACGCCAGATAGGTTTTTTCAATCGCATGCTTATGAAAGGCGTCAGTCAGACTTCGCGCTGATTGCAAAGTCTTGGCCAGCAATAAAACGCCAGAGGTATCCTTGTCAATCCGGTGAACCAACCGCAATCTATCGCCACCACGTGCGGCCAGTCCCGCCAGCATCCCGTCAACATGCTGTTTTGTGCCTGTCCCACCCTGCACCGCAAGCCCGCTTGGCTTGTTTAATGCAAGCCAGCCTTTACCTTCGCCAATCACCATATCATCAAAGGTTTTTTGTAATGGTGCGCCGCCTATCGATGGGGCACCCAGCGCCTTGGCTGACATTTTGCTGGCCGCCGGTTTAGCTGTGGCCAGCGCATCAATAGATATGGGCAAACGGATTTGCTGTCCGACCGCGACACGGCTGGCCGATTTGGCCTTGGCACCGTCAATACGGATCAGGCCATTACGCAACATCTTTTCGATCTGCCCCTGCCCCAACCCCGGAATAAGGCGGCGCAAGACGCGATCAAGCCGGCTACCATCTTCATCTTCGGAAATTGTTTCAAAGCGCCATTTGGCGGCGTCAGCAGAAGCCATCATTGTGTTCCCATTACGCTACGCATCACAGCAAAGGCCATGGCAAATACAAGCAATGACAAAAGCACCGAAACCGCCACATAAGCAGCCGCCATATAGACGCCCTGACGCTGCATTAGATTCCCCGCATCCAGCGCAAAACTAGAAAATGTGGTCAACGCCCCCAACAGGCCAACAGCAACAAAGCCGCGCCATGCGTCGGGCAATAAGAATCCACCCGCAATAGCACCTGCCAGAAGCCCCATCAAACCACAGCCAACGATATTAACAGCAAGCGTTGCCATGGGCCCCGAGATGCCGAACAGACCCGCCCCAACCCATAAAGATATGAGATAGCGTATTACCGCGCCAACCGCGCCACCGGCAGCCACAACAAGCACCATCATAAAACCGGGCATGGTTACAGTCGCCATTATCTTTTGCCCTTATGCTTATATGTTCCCTTGAGCCTTTGTGTCCTCTTGAGCCTATGTGCCATTATTATCATCCATATGCTTTTGCTGTCTCAACTTATCCCAATAGGCAAGCCGTTTAGCAATTTCACGTTCATATCCACGTTCGACCGGATGATAGAATTGAGCGCGTTCCATTTCATCAGGAAAGCAGTTCTGTCCGGAAAACCCATCCGGGTCATCATGGTCATATTGATAATTCGCACCATAGCCAAGCTCTTTCATCATTTTAGTCGGCGCATTCAGAATATGGGCTGGCGGCGATAATGATCCGGTTGTCATGGCGGCCTTTGTCGCGGCTTTAAACGCCTTATAGGCGGCATTCGATTTTGGCGCGGTGGCCAGATAGATCACCAAACCCGCAATAGCCAAATCGCCTTCGGGACTGCCAAGCCGTTCATAGGCCTGCCAAGCGGCCAAGGCGCGCGGCAAGGCTTCGGGTTCGGCCAGACCGATATCTTCGGATGCAAAGCGCGTCAGGCGGCGCAGGATATAATGTGGATCTTCGCCCCCAGCTAGCATCCGTGCCAGCCAATAAAGACCCGCATCAGCATCCGATGAGCGCAAGGTTTTATGTAACGCCGACATAAGGTTATAATGCTGGTCGCCAGCCTTGTCGAAAGCTGGTGCCTTGCTGGTCACCAGCCGCGTCATCGCGTCAAGATCAAGCAATGGTGTTGCCGGCAGATCAACCATTAAAGACGCCATATTCAACAGATAGCGTCCGTCGCCATCAGCCATAGCGATCAAGGCGGTGCGGGCATCATCATCAAGTGCCAATGACGCGCCTATATGCGCCTCGACACGCTGTAAAAGCGCTTCGAGAGCAGCGTTGTTAAGCCGTTCGAGCACCAGCACCTGTGCGCGTGACAATAGCGCCCCATTAAGCGCAAAGGACGGATTTTCGGTCGTTGCCCCCACCAATGTCACTGTGCCATCTTCAACCCGCGGCAGCAGGCCATCCTGCTGAGCTTTGTTGAAACGATGTACCTCATCGACGAATAGCAAGGTACGTTTGCCATCACGCAAGCGGCTAGTCGCGCGGGTAAAGATTTTGCGTAAATCGGCAACGCCGTCAAAAACCGCCGAAACAGGTTCAAATTCCATATCGGCAGCATCAGCCAATAAGCGTGCGATCGTTGTCTTGCCTGTACCAGGTGGGCCCCATAGGATGATTGATGCCAGATTGCCACGTGCCAGCATCAAGCGCAGGCGGCCATCATCTCCCATCAAACCATCTTGGCCAACCACATCATCAAGCGTTTTGGGGCGCAAGGCTTCGGCCAATGGCACGTCTTTATGGGACACACCCATATTTTTATCGCCGAAATCAAATTCATTCATGAGGGTATAATCGCCTAAGCACGGCGATGCCGCCAGTGCTATTTTGCCCCTTTATATCACCAAATTCAATATATCGCATGTGCTGGCAGACAGGCAAAAATAAAGGGCGGCAGATGCCACCCTTTATCAGATATTCATAATCACTGTTAGCTTAGGCCGCGGTTTCGGCGGTTTCAGCTTCATCATCCATACCCATAACCGGACCTGAGTCCTGGCCGCGGGCATCTTCGTCACGATCAACAAATTCAATGACCGCCATCGGCGCGGCGTCACCATATCTGTAACCAGCTTTCATAACGCGGGTATAGCCACCATTACGCTCTTTATAGCGCGGGCCAAGCACATCAAACAATTTCTTGGTCATGTCGTTGCAGCGCAAACGTGCAAAGGCAAGACGACGTGCGTGCAAATCACCACGTTTACCAAGAGTAATCAGACGTTCAACAACAGGACGAAGCTCCTTTGCCTTTGGCAGAGTTGTAACGATTTGCTCGTGTTTAATGATCGCCTGCGCCATGTTCCTGAACAACATCTGACGATGTTGCGAGGTACGGTTCAGCTTCCGACCGGCATTGCGATGACGCATTTTAATTCTCCTTCAAAAAGATCCGACTAACAGCCTAAAACGGCTCGTCGAGGCGTCGGGCTAATTCTTCAACATTCTCTGGTGGCCAGTTGGCAATATCCATACCAAGCTCAAGTTCCATGCCTTTCAGCACTTCCTTAATCTCATTCAACGACTTACGACCAAAATTAGGTGTTCGAAGCATTTCATGCTCGGTTTTAAGAACAAGATCGCCGATATAGACGATATTGTCATTTTTCAGACAGTTAGCCGAACGGACTGATAGCTCAAGCTCGTCAACCTTACGAAGCAGATTACGGCTAAATGGCAATGGATCAGGATCTTCATCCTGAGTATTCGACTTTGGCTCTTCAAAGTTGATGAAGGTCTGCAACTGCTCCTGCAAGATACGCGCCGCATAGGCAACAGCATCTTCAGGGGTAACCGACCCATCCGTTTCAAGGGTCAAAAGCAATTTGTCATAGTCAGTGATCTGGCCAACACGGGCATTTTCAACTTTATATGCCACTTGCAGAACCGGGCTGAAGATAGCATCGATCGGAATAAGGCCGATTGGTGAATCTTCACTGCGGTTAGCAACAGCTGGAACATAGCCTTTACCCGAAGCCACTGTCAGTTCCATGGCCAAGCTGGCACCCTTATCAAGATGACACAGAACATGGTCTGGATTCATGATTTCAACACCGGCGCTTTCCGAAATCATACCAGCTGTAACAGCCAACGGGCCTTCGGCTGTAAGACGCAGGCGCTTTGAACCTTCTTCGTCTTTGCGGACAGCGACGCCCTTTAGATTCAGAACTAGATCGGTAACATCTTCACGGACACCCGGGATAGATGAAAATTCGTGCACAACACCCTGGATCTGGACGGCGGTAATTGCTGAACCTTGTAAAGATGACAGCAAAACACGACGAAGTGCATTACCGATCGTTACACCGAAACCACGTTCAAAAGGCCCAACAGCAACAACCGCCTGACTTGGGTTATATTCAGATACTTTAATTTCAAGTTCATCCGGCTTTTTCAGATCCAGCCAATTCTTTTCAATCATGGCGATGTCCTTTTATAGGAGGTTAGCACCCGGTGCCACGAAAGGCGGCACCCGACTATGTATGTTATACAGGCGAGGTTAAACGCGACGACGCTTACGCGGGCGACATCCATTGTGCGGAATTGGAGTTACATCGCGAATTGATGTCACATTAAAACCGACTGACTGCAATGCGCGTAAAGCTGACTCACGACCCGAACCCGGGCCACGCACTTGTACGTCCAATGATTTCATACCATGGTCTGCAGCTTTACGACCAGCATCTTCAGCGGCCATCTGCGCGGCAAACGGGGTCGATTTGCGCGATCCCTTAAAGCCCATGCCACCAGCAGATGCCCACGCAATTGCATTGCCCTGAACATCGGTGATGGTGATCATTGTATTATTAAATGTCGAGTTCACATGTGCTACGCCATTAGTGATATTTTTGCGCTCGCGACGACGAACTCTGCCTTGGCTAGGTTGTTTTGCCATTTTTGCTCTCCTGATGTCCCGCGATTATTTCTTCTTACCGGCAATGGCCTTTGCGGGGCCTTTGCGGGTACGTGCATTGGTATGGGTACGCTGACCACGCACTGGCAGACTGCGGCGATGGCGAAGCCCGCGCAGACAACCAAGGTCAAGATAGCGCTTGATATTCATCGATGTCTGGCGACGTAGATCACCTTCAACAAGAACATCTGCGTCAATAATATCACGCAGTTTTGTCAGCTCTTCTTCAGACAAATCATTAACCCGACGTTCGTCTGGAACGCCCGCTCGCTCACAAATATTCTTGGCCGTGGTTGTACCAATACCATGAATATAGGTCAGTGCGATCTCGACCCGCTTTTTGGTCGGAATATTTACACCAGCAATTCGTGCCACTATCTGGCTCCTTTATATTTAACGGCTAGTTTGGCTTGGGTTTTGCCCATTAACGCCATTCTGGAACATGATCCAGAAAACGGCGAATTATAGGCATTCCCCAGTTACAGTCAACCTAAACGCTATAAGTTCATCCAAGTATCTTATTTATTTCTGACGCCACATCCTCAATAGAGGTCATACCGTCAATACTCCGCAATTTCCCTTTGGCTTGGTAAAAGGGAAGTAACGGCGCCGTATTCTCATGATAAACCGCAAGACGGTTACGCAAGGTTTCTGCGTTATCGTCACTACGGGTGCCACCTGATTCCTTTGCGCGATTTTCAATCCGTGCAAACAACGCAGCTTCATCAACTTTAATTTCAATAACATGGGCAATTTCATCGCCCCGGCTTGCCATCATTTCATCTAGTGCTTCGGCCTGAGCCACTGTGCGCGGAAACCCGTCAAGAATATATCCAGAAGTAGCATCGTCGCTATCCATGCGCTCGGCAATCATACCGACCATGATATCATCAGATACCAGATCGCCGCGATCCATAATATCTTTGGCGCGCAATCCAAGCTCACTGCCAGACGCAATCGCACCGCGGAGCATATCACCAGTAGATAACTGTATCATGCCGCGATCAGCAACCAGACGTTCTGCCTGAGTACCCTTGCCAGCACCAGGCGCACCAAAAAGAATTATGTTCATCTGCTACGCCCTTTCAATTTTGACTTCTTCACGAGCCCTTCATATTGATGCGCGAGAAGATGCGATTGCACTTGCCCAACTGTATCAAGCGTTACCGTCACCACAATCAGCAAAGATGTCCCGCCAAAGTAAAATGGAACCGCATATTGACTAATCAGGATTTCTGGCAAGATACATACCGCTGATAAGTAACCTGCACCCAAAACCGTCAAACGCGTCAGCACAAAATCCAGATAGTCGGCAGTTGATTTACCCGGACGGATGCCTGGCACATAGCCTCCATGCTTGCGCAGATTTTCAGCCGTATCTTCAGGATTGAAAACAATCGCTGTGTAAAAGAAGGCGAAAAACACAATCATGCCAATATAGATAGCCAAATAAAGCGGCTGACCACGACCAAGCAAAGCATTCAATGTTACCAGCCAGTCAGCACCACCGCTTTGACCGCCAGTTAGATTGATGATCGAAATCGGCATCAACAATAAAGATGATGCAAAAATCGGCGGGATAACACCCGGTACGTTGATCTTCAAAGGTAGAAAGGACTGGTCACCACCAAACACCTTATTACCATGCTGGCGTTTTGGATATTGCACCACAATCTTGCGGACTGAACGCTCGATAAAGACGATGAAGGCAATCACGCCAATAGCCATCGCAAAAAGCAGAACAATCAGGAAGGCGGATAAAGCGCCCGTTCGACCTAGCTCTAAGGTGCCAGCTAAAGCTGATGGCAAATTAGCCACAATACCAGCAAAGATAATCAGCGAAATACCGTTACCCACACCGCGGCTGGTGATCTGTTCACCAAGCCACATCAGGAATAAGGTGCCACCCACCAAGGTAACAACTGTTGTAACACGGAAAAACATCCCCGGGTCGCCAACAACACCGCTAGCGGCCTCAAGGCCAACAGCAATGCCGTAACCCTGAACCGTGGCCAGAACCACCGTCATATAGCGGGTATATTGGTTGATGATCTTACGGCCGTTTTCACCATCTTTCTTCAAAGTTTCAAGGCTTGGCACAATGGCGGTCATCAACTGCATGATAATCGATGCCGTAATATAAGGCATGATGTTCAACGCAAAGATCGTCATACGTGACAAGGCACCGCCAGAGAACATGTCGAACATGCCCAGAATGCCACTTGATTGCTGTGAAAAAATATCAGACAAAGCGCCCGGATCAATGCCCGGGATCGGCAGATATGTACCTAGGCGATAGATAATCAGCGCGCCAACAGTAAACAGGAGACGGCTTTTTAGTTCACTGGCCTTAGCCAATCCGCCGAATCCTGCGCCGCCCATGCGATCTGATGCTGTAGCCATAATACCTAGATACCTAACGTCGATTATTCAGCAGATGCTGTTGGAATGACCACTTTACCACCAGCAGCCTCAACAGCCGTGATCGCCGCCTTTGATGCACCTGCGGCATGAATTTCAAGTTTTTTGGCCTTGAGTTCGCCTTTTGCGAGGATCCGGACACCATCGCGCGCCTTTGAAATCACACCCGCATTGACCAGCGCCTTAGCATCAACAGGCTTGCCCGCATCCAGCTTACCTGAATCAATGGCAGCCTGCATGCGGCCAAGATTGACCTCGACATAATTCTTGCGGAAAATATTAGTAAAGCCACGCTTTGGCAAACGACGATGGATCGGCATCTGACCGCCCTCAAAGCCGTTGATAGACACGCCTGAACGTGCTTTCTGACCTTTGTGACCGCTACCAGATGTTTTACCGGTACCAGAGCCGATACCACGGCCAACGCGCTTTGCATTCTTGGTCGCGCCGTCGTTATCTTTGACTTCATTCAGTTTCATGTCTTGCTCCTGCGATCCGATGTGAACCGCGCTTCATCGTCTTTTAATGATTAGTCTTCGACTTTAACCAGATGCTTGACCTTATTGATCATACCGCGCACTGACGGTGTGTCTTCAAGCTCGCGTGTACGCCCGATCTTGTTCAATCCAAGGCCAATCAAGGTCTGACGCTGGTCAGCCTGACGGCCAATCGCGCTTCTGGTCTGTGTTACTACAACTGTCTGTTTGGCAGCCATGATTACTCTCTCCCTTAAGATGCGGCGGCTTCGTCGCCGGCACCTTTGTCTGCACGTTTGCCAAGCACATCACCAACACGCTTGCCACGCTTTTGCGCGACTGCACGCGGTGCCTGAATGTGCGTAAGCGCCGAGAAGGTTGCCTTGATCATGTTATGCGGGTTTGAACTGCCGATTGATTTGGCGACAATGTCCTGAATGCCCAACACTTCGAAAACGGCGCGCATCGGACCACCAGCAATGATGCCTGTTCCAGCCTGAGCCGCACGAAGCATAACCTTACCAGCACCATATCCACCCTTGATGTCATGATGCAATGTACGACCATCACGAAGTGGAATACGCACCATGTTACGCTTGGCACCTTCGGTAGCTTTGCGAATTGCCTCAGGCACCTCGCGCGCTTTACCTGTTCCAAAACCAGCGCGGCCTTTGCCATCACCAACTACGACAAGAGCGGCAAATCCAAAACGGCGACCACCTTTGACAACTTTTGCTACGCGGTTGATACCAACCAGCTTTTCAAGCATTTCTGGTTCTTCACGGGCGGCGTTACGATCCTGCCTGTCATTATTACGTGCCATCACTTACGCTCCCTAGAATTTCAAACCGGCTTCACGCGCGGCTTCAGCCAACGCCTTTACCCGACCATGGAAAATGTAACCGCCACGGTCAAACACAACGGTATCAATACCATTTGCCTGTGCCCGTGCCGCGACCAGCTTACCAACCTCTGCCGCAGCAGATGTATCGGCAGTTTTCTTGCTGATCTTTTTAAAATCCGCATCCAACGTTGATGCAGATGCAAGTGTAACGCCTGCCTTGTCATCAATGATCTGTGCGTAAATATGCTGTGACGAGCGGTGCACGGAAAGACGAGGACGACCGCCAGCATGCTTGCGCAAGGCTGTCCGGTTCCGCGCTCTACGACGCTCAAAGAGTTCTTTTGATGTAAACATGAGCGATCCCTACTTCTTCTTGCCTTCTTTGCGGACGATATATTCGTCAGCATATTTAACGCCTTTGCCTTTGAATGGCTCTGGGGGACGCTTTGAACGAACCTCAGATGCAAACTGGCCGATTAACTGCTTGTCAGCACCGCTGATGGACACCTTCGTGTTGCCTTCAACAGTTACATTGAGACCTGTTGGCACTTCCATTTCAACCGGATGGCTGAAACCTAAGCTAAGAACAAGCTTGTTACCCTGCATTGCCGCACGATAACCAACACCGTTGATTTCAAGCTTGCGCGTAAATCCAGCAGTGACACCAGCTACCATATTATTGACAGTTGCCCGCATAGTACCCCAAAGCGCTTTTGCCTGCTTTGAATTACGGCGCGGTGCAACAGTTGCCATATTATCAGCAACCGACAATTCAACATCATTATGCAACGGCGCGCTAAGCTCACCATTTTTACCTTTAACAATAACCATGCCGCCTTCTTGTGACACTGTCACATCCGACGGGATAGCAATCGCACTGTTTCCGACACGAGACATCTAAACAGCTCCCTAAAATACGTGGCAGAGGACTTCGCCGCCAACTTTGGCTGTGCGCGCCTCATTATCTGATAGAACACCGCGTGGTGTGGACAGAATGGCAATGCCAAGCCCGTTATACACCCGTGGCAAATCACGAAGACCATGATAAACCCGACGACCAGGGCGTGACACGCGCTTGATCTCGGAAATTACCGGCTCACCTTCATGATATTTGAGCTCAATCTTCAGTTCCTTAATGCCAGGACGAACATCAACGCTAGAATAGTTACGGATATAACCTTCGCGCTTCAGCACTTCGAGAACATTTGTCCTAAACCGTGATGACGGGCTGGATACGATATTTTTGCGTGCATTCTGACCGTTACGAATACGGGTCAGCATATCACCTAGAGGATCACTCATTGACATTTTTATATCTCCTCTGACTTACCAGCTTGATTTCACGACACCCGGCACCTGACCCATCGAGGCCAGATCACGAAGCGCGATTCGAGACATTCTTAATTTACGATCGTAACCACGTGGACGTCCTGAGATTTCACAACGGTTACGAACACGAATTGCCGAGCTGTCACGAGGCTCATCAGCCAGCTTCAAAACAGCTTGAAACCGCTCTTCTATTGGCAGTTCCTTATTCTTAATTATTGCCTTCAAAGCAGCGCGACGCGCACCCTTAGAGGCGACTATACGCTTGCGCTTGTTATTCTTTTCAACGGCGCTTTTTTTAGCCATGTCTAACCCCTTTGCCTTAAGCTTTAATGAACGGAAACTGAAAGTTCGCGAGTAATTCGCGGGCTTCATCATCCGTATTGGCAGTGGTGACCACAATGATGTCCATACCGCGGACTTCATCAACTTGATCGTAATCAACCTCAGGAAAAATGATTTGTTCTTTGATACCCATGGCATAATTGCCATTTCCATCGAAACTCTTGCCATTCAGACCGCGGAAGTCACGCACACGCGGCAGGGCAATTGTTACCAGACGATCAAGGAATTCATACATCTGTTCGCGACGCAGTGTCACCTTACAACCGATTGGCATACCTTCGCGCAATTTGAAAGCCGCATTGGCTTTCTTTGAACGAGTCACAATCGGCTTTTGACCGGTAATCGCAGCCAGTTCGCGCGTAGCATGATCAATTTTCTTTGAGTCACGCACGGCTTCACCGACACCCATGTTAATGACGACCTTCTCAAGCTTTGGAATCTGCATGGCATTTTTATAGCCAAACTTTTCCACAAGAGCCGGGCGAACTGCCGTCAGATAATGTTCTTCTAAACGCGTTTTCATCTCAGCTTAATCTCCTTACCCTGGCCTATGCCAGAGCCTTACCAGACCGACGAGCGATCCGAACTTTTTTGCCATCCTTGACTTCATAACCGACGCGCGTTGCGGCGCCGTTATCTGGGTCAATATGGGCGACATTAGAAATATGCATTGGGGCTTCCATCGGAATGATGCCACCAGCATCATTCTGGGTTGGACGCCGATGCCGTTTCACCATGTTGATACCCTGAACACGAACACGGGATTCAGCACGAAGCACTTCGAGGACTTCGCCTTTTTTGCCCTTATCACGGCCCGTGATCACAATCACCTGGTCGCCTTTTTTAATCTTGAACTTATCAGCCATCACAGCACCTCCGGCGCAAGCGAAACGATTTTCATGAATTTCTTGCTACGTAATTCACGTGTTACAGGACCAAAGATACGTGTACCGATTGGCTCGTCCTGCTTGTTAAGCAAAACAGCAGCGTTACGGTCAAAACGGATAGCACTACCATCTGCACGACGGATTTCCTTGGCGGTACGGACAATAACAGCACGATGCACATCGCCCTTCTTGACCTTGCCGCGTGGAATCGCTTCCTTAACAGACACCACGATAACGTCACCTACACCAGCCACTTTGCGGCCGGAACCACCAAGCACCTTGATACATTGAACCCGGCGTGCACCTGAGTTATCGGCAACTTCAAGATTTGACTGCATTTGAATCATGTCAGTCTCCCCTAGGCTTTGGCTGCATCGTCATAGATCACTTCATAGACCTTTGACTTTGAAATCGGTGCACATTCGCGGATGCGAACAAAATCACCCTCTTTGAAGTGGTTTTCAGCATCATGCGCCGCAAACTTCTTCGACTTGGTAATAATCTTTTTATAAACCGGGTGCATGATGCGACGCTCAACAAGGACTGTTACAGTCTTGTCGGCCTTATCGCTCACAACGGTTCCCTGCATGGTACGCTTTGGCATAACTTGCTTTCCTTACTTAGCTGCATTTTCTGCACTGGCTAATTGGCCAAGTACAGTTTTGATGCGGGCAATTTCGCGGCGCACAATACGTGCACGCGCCGGGTTTTCATTCTGTCCACCAGCAATCTGGAAACGCAGATTGAACTGCTCTTTCTTCAGATCAATAAGCTGAGATTTCAGCTCATCGGGTGTTTTAGCACGAAGCTCTTCAGCCTTAACGGTTGCCATCTTAATGCCTCTTTCTAATCGCTATCGCCAAGACGACGAACAATTTTGGTATCAAGCGGAAGCTTGGCGGCAGCAAGACGGAATGCTTCTTGTGCCAATTCCCACGGAACACCATCAATTTCAAACATGATGCGGCCTGGCTTTACGCGGGCCACCCAAAATTCGGGTGAACCTTTACCTTTACCCATCCGTACTTCGGCAGGCTTTGATGATACAGGCACATCAGGGAAAATGCGGATCCATACACGGCCAGTACGGCGCAGGTGACGTGTAATTGCACGACGTGCTGCCTCAATCTGGCGCGCTGTAACACGCTCAGGTGACATGGCCTTCAAGCCATAAGACCCAAAATTCAACTGTGTTCCACCCTTGGCATTACCATGGATACGGCCTTTGTGAGCCTTACGGAACTTGGTACGCTTTGGCGAAAGCATGACTTAATCTCCCTCGTCTTAACCGTTTGCGCGTGGCGCAGGGCCAGCTTGCTGTTCGGCCAAGCGCTTGTCTTGTGCCATCGGGTCATGAGCCATAACTTCACCCTTGAATACCCAAACCTTGATGCCACAGGCACCATATGTGGTGAACGCTGTGGCTTCACCGTAATCAACTTCAGCGCGTAATGTGTGAAGCGGCACACGCCCTTCACGATACCATTCAGTACGGGCAATCTCAGCACCACCCAAACGACCAGCACAATTAATCCGCACACCCAAAGCCCCAAGGCGCATGGCTGACTGAACCGCACGCTTCATAGCGCGGCGGAAACCAACACGGCGTTCAAGCTGCTGGGCGATATTTTCGGCAACCAGTTTGGCATCAATCTCGGGCTTGCGCACCTCAACGATATTCAGGCTAACTTCACCACCAATACGCTTGCTTAGATCTACACGTAGCTTTTCAATATCCTGACCCTTTTTACCGATGATCAGACCAGGGCGACCCGCATGAATTGTGACACGTGCGCGACCAGCTGGGCGCTCGATAACAACGCGGCTGATCGCCGCCTGCTTAAGACGATCCATCAGATATTCGCGAAGTTTGATATCTTCATGTAGCAATGTGCCGTAATTACGACCAGCATACCAGCGTGAGTCCCATGTGCGGTTGATACCAACACGCAGACCAATTGGCTTAACTTTCTGACCCATCTACTGGTCTCCTCTTTCACCGACAATGATCGTCAGATGTGAATATGGCTTTAAGATACGTGCGCCGCGACCGCGTGCACGAGCCTTGAAACGCTTCATCACCAGACCTTTGCCAACATGTGCTTCTTTGACGTAAAGACGGTCCACATCCAATGAATGGTTATTTTCCGCATTTGCGATAGCTGACTGCAATGCTTTTTCAACATCGTTTGAAATCCGGCGCCGCGAAAAGGTCAAGGTTGCGATCGCCTTGTTTACATCCATACCCCGGATCATTGTCGCGACCAAATTGAGCTTTTGAGGGCTAACCCGGATGTTACGGACAATGGTCTTGGCTTCGCTATCAGCCAGAACTCTTGGTTTTGCTTGCTTACCCATCGTGAGCCCCTAACGCTTTGATTTCTTGTCGGCGGCGTGACCGTAATAGGTGCGGGTTGGTGAAAATTCACCAAATTTATGCCCGACCATTTCTTCAGAGACAGATACCGGAATGAATTTGTTTCCGTTATGCACTCCGAAGGTCAAACCAACGAATTGTGGCAGGATGGTTGAACGGCGTGACCAAGTCTTGATGACTTCATTACGACCAGATTCGCGAACCTTGTCTGCCTTCTTCAAAAGATGCCCGTCTACAAACGGACCTTTCCAAACTGAACGTGCCATGACTATCAAAAACCCTTATGGCTTGCGACGCCGCACGATCAGGCGGTCAGTCTTCTTGTTAGAACGAGTACGCTTACCTTTAGTAGGCTTACCCCAAGGTGTTACCGGATGGCGCCCACCCGACGTACGACCTTCACCACCACCATGCGGGTGATCGATAGGGTTCATGACGACACCACGTACATGGGGGCGACG
>NZ_CBFHNB010000049.1:0-17331 GCF_965657105.1 Puniceispirillum sp. (SeqCode) | reverse complement strand
GTGGAAAGGCATCTTGAATGACTGTTTTATATATTACCGGTGCAGGCGTCAGCGTTGACAGCGGCATTCCCACCTTTCGCGGTGAGGATGGATTCTGGACAATCGGAAGTCATAATTATACCCCACAGGAAATGGCCACCCGTGCCATGTATATGAATGACCCAGGTCAATTTCTGCTGTGGTATTATCGACGCTTTGCCAGTTACCGTAATGTTGCCCCGAATATGGTGCATGGCTGGCTGGCTGATAAACAGCTCATCACCCAGAATATTGACGGGCTAGATGGCAAGGCTGGTAATGTGGATTATATCTCGATTCATGGGCGGCTTGATAAGGTCACTATTCTGCATGAACAGTCCTTTAGCGGCGGCGGGGAAATCGCGCTGATTGATGCCCCATGGGAACCTGTTGCGGCACTTGATCAGGATGATGACGAACGCCTGACAGCCGCCTTGCTTGAGCAGTTCAAAATCAGCACCCGCACACAGACACCGGAAATGGGCGTGTCGCTGAAACCCTATGTGTTGCTATTTGACGAGTTTTATACCGATCTGTACCGGATGACCGAAGCCGAAAGCTGGATGGATCAGGCCGATACCATGGTGTTTATGGGCACGTCCTTTAGCGTCAATATCACCGCCATTGCCTTGCGCATGGGGGTGGCACGCCGGATACCCATTGAAATTGTTGATCCGGTGCCTGTCGATCTTGGGGTGCCTGATATCACCTATCATGCGATGACCGCGGCGGCTTATATTGACAATCTGTCAGCCTAGACTTGTCTAAAACGCCTGTCGTAAATGAATGAGGCGGCCGTCGATATCTTCTTTTGTCAGATAGCGGATACGTGTATCGGCAACCAGTTCGATCTCATAATCTGCTAGATGCGGGATAAAGCTGGCATCCCAGTCACGCGCCTTCCAGCCCGCGCTATTGACCGTCAGCACAACAGGTGCCCCCGGTTTGACCGCGCCCATGATATGATGCAGATGCTCAATATGTGGCGGGCCAAAACCGAACACACCAACGCAGATTGCCGCGTCATAACGATTGCTGATATTGTAATCATCTGTCATATCCAGCCTGAACAGGTCACGATAAACGCCATGTTCTGCGGCAACAGCGCGCATTTCTTCGGACAGATCGGCACCGTCAATATGGCTATAGCCGCGTGCCGCCAGCAAAACCCCAACCAGACCGGTGCCGCACCCGATGTCAAGAATACGCGCCTTTCTATCAGTAACAATTTCGGCAAATCCGGCAACAGCATCCTGCGGTGCGGCATAGCCATGACCAGATACTGTTTCCCGATCATAGTCTCTGGCCCATTTGGCATACATATCCATCAAGGCGCTGGTGCTGGGGTTTGAATAGGCAATATTGATATGGTCATTATCGACCATCACGGGTGATGCTTTTTGATCCTGTTTATCTTTTGCCATATAGCCACCCCAGACATTCTTTAAAACGGTATTTCATCGCCTTTGTAATTTTCAAAAACGCCGGTTGTGGCCAATGACAAGGCATCAAAGCGGGCCAGCAATCCGGACGCGCTCTGTTCCGGCGAAATACTGGCTTCTCTACCGCCCATATCGGTGCGCACCCAGCCCGGATGAAACGCCCCAACGGCGATCCCGTCAGGTTCCAGTTCAACCGCCATTGAACGTGCCAGATTGGTCGCCGCTGCCTTGGATGCCCGATAGATCGGGGCGTTGCTATGCGATTGCCGGTTGCTGCCCATGATCGATGAAATAACCGCGATTTTACCGGGTGTTTCCTTTTTGACATGCGGCAGAAAAGCGCGCGCTGTAAAGAAAACACCTGCTACATTTGTCATCAGCACATTTTCAATGGCGACATGGTCATGCTTGGGGTCAAGCATCCCGCCATAGCTGTTCAGAACGCCGGCATTACATACCAGAATGTCAATCGCGCGGGTCATACCAGCGGCGATTCTACTCATATCATTTTCTGCGCAGACATCCAGACCAAGCACGGTGATATCACTATTCTGCTTGGCGGCGGCAATCAGATCGGTCGCCTGCATCGCATCACGGCAACAGGCAATCACCTTGTCACCGCGGGCGGCGGCTTGGCGTGTCATTTCTAGTCCAATACCGCGATTAGCGCCGGTAATCATGATTGTTTTGGGCATCAGTTTGTCTCGTCTTGGCCGATGATGGCGGGGTCAAAAGGGTCACGGCTAAAAATGGCGCGCAACATGGGTTCAAAATGGCTCAAGGGCAACGTATCATAATCCGGATCAAACGCCATCTGATCCCATAGCTGGCAAAAACGGTCACAGCTATCAAACCATTTATGTCCGGCAAAAATATCACGCGCGTTTTTATCAACGCCTTCTGCCTCGCCATGATAATAAAGCTGGAAAATGCCGTGATGTTCTATCACCCAAGTGACTTCGGCGCGCACATAGGGGCGGATGATCGCGGCGGCAAGCTGAGAATGGTTCATCGGCGCTAGATCATCGCCCAGATCATGGATCAGCGCGGCTATAATCATCTCGCTATCGGCACCATCACGTTCAGCGCGGGTGGCCGCTTGCAGTGAATGTTCCAATCGGTCAATTTGATAACCCGCCAATGTTGACTTTAGGCCTTGCAAGGCAGCCAGCAGGCGATCCGGCAAAGCTTCGACAAATTCATCCTCCAACTTGCCAAGCAGAGCATAGTCGGCGGCGGTGCCTTCATCCATGCGGCGGAAATTGACGGTGTCCATGTGCATCTCCTTGCTTTGCACAGTTGGCAATCCAAACTGTGGTTAGTTCACGTCTTGATAGTGAAGCGATGCGCGATCGCGGTCAATATGGCATGGGTCAAAAGTCATCTAAGTTTCGGTATGATTTTTTAGATGCCCGTGGCAATGTTACGTTTGGTTCCGAAACGATACAAATGGACAAAACGTAATGCCTGCATATGCGTTGACCAAACTGCTGAATATAGATCATCCGGTTTTGCAAGCGCCTATGGCTGGGGGCATAACATCACCCGGCTTTGTCGCTGATGTGTCAAATTTCGGCATGCTGGGATCTATAGCCAGCGGTTATCTTTCTCTAGCGCAGGTTGATCGTTTCATCGATCAAGTTCAGGCGCAAACCACCGCGCCATTTTCGGTCAATATATTTGTCGATTATGATGACTATGGACAGGTCAGCTTAACCAAACCCAAAGAAATCATTCAAATTGAAGCGGATCTGGGGCTTGATGTGGATGATTGTTTCATCATTCCGCCACCCCCTTCGATGCGCAATCTAATAGCCCTTCTGATTGACCGCAAGGTTCCGATAGTCAGCACTACCTTCGGGCTTTTGAGAGATGAAGATGTCGCCGCGCTCAAACAGGCTGGCATAATCTTGATGACCACTATTAACGCCGTTGATGAAATTGATGACGCTTTACGAACTCAGGATTCCGACATTCTGATGTATCAAAATGCTCATGCTGGCGGGCATAAGGGTGGGTTTTCTGACGACGGTCATAGTGATGTGATTGCCTTTTGCGCGGCGATGCGCCGCCACCCCGATAAGCCTTTTATCATGGCAGGCGGTATCGTGACGCGGGATGATATTGAACAGGCGCTGAAACAAGGCTTTGCAGGGGTTCAGATTGGCACTGCTTTTCTGGCCACAAAGCAAAGTGCCGCATCGCAAGCCTATAAACAATCCATCATCGATGCTACTGATGCGCATGCCACAATATCCACCACAAGCATCACTGGCAAAAGCGCACGCGGGCTAAAAAATCATCTAGCCCAGCTCGCATTTAAATATAATATGGGATTTCCCCATCTGCATTATGCGACAGCACCCTTGCGGAAACATGCCAAGGCGATAGAGAACCCTGACTATCAATCGCTATGGGCGGGCACGGGGGTCACAAGGATTAATGAAATACCTGAACTGCATGACTATATGCAGTCACTTGTAAAATGATTTATTTTGCGCCTGATTTTTGGTGTAAAGACCCGACTGGCTAGCGGATAGCATCGCCAGCCGAGAAAATCGGCAGATATAGCGCGACCACCATGATACCGATCATAGCGCCAACAAAAACGATCATAAGCGGTTCGATGATCGTTGACAGACCATCGACAACGGTGGTGAATTCTTCTTCGTAATATTTGGCAATCGATGTCAGCATTTCGTCCATATTACCGGTGCGTTCGCCAACCGCCATTAATTGCGACAAGGCAATCGGAAAGACAGCTTCATTGCCGAATAATTGTGACAGCGGTGCGCCGGTGGTGATTTTCTGCTTGATACGGGTCATAGCATCCAGAAACTGGATATTTTGTGACACCGTGCTGGACACTTCCAATGTATCGATTACCGACACACCAGCGGCTAACAGATTGGCCATCAGCAACGACATGCGGGCAACCGTTGCTTTGACGATAATATCGCCGACAATCGGCAGACGTAGGGCGATGATGCTTTTCAATTTACGGTATGTGCGGACAAAGCGGTTCAACAGATGATTGACCAGCATCACGGCGGCAAATGTACCAAAAACACGAGCCAGATTACCGCCATCCTGTATCCAGTTACTGGCATTGACGATCGCCTGTGTTGGTCCCGGTAATTCGGCGCCTAGCCCTTCATACATATCCTGGAAAGTCGGCACGACATTGGTCAGCATGAAATATGAGATAGATATCGTGATAACTACAAGCGTAACTGGATAGAATAAAGCTGATTTGATTCCGGCCTTGATCGCCTGTTGCTTTTCCAGCATTTCGACAAGCCGATCCAGAAACGTATCAAGCTTTCCCGAAATTTCGCCAGCTTCGACCATATTCAGATAGACCGCATCAAAATGCCGCTTATGGTGGCGAAATGATTGCGATAGTGACGCGCCATTATTCAGCTTGGTGATCATGTCGGTTGATACACGTTTCATATTGGCGTTACTGGATTGTCCGGCGACCAGTATCATCGCTTCGACAATTGGCAGGCCCGCGCGCATCATGGTTGCGATCTTCTTGGTGAAAATCATGATTTCCTTGGCTGGAATCGAACCAAACGGGCCCCAAGTGATATCGATATTTATCGATGATTTTTTCTTTGCTTTGATTTCTTTTAGCGCAATGTCGCGCATACCTTCGGCGCGGAGTTTTTGCCGTATTTGCATGGCATTTTCGCCTTCAACTTCGCCTTTGGTCTTTTTGCCGCGCTGATTGGCCTTATAGGTAAATTTTTTCATTATAGAACTAGAATCCGCGTATATTCGGCGATGCTGAACACACCTTCTTTGACAAAGCCGCGGGCAATTTCCTGCATTGTCTGGAACCCATCCACTTTAGCCGCGGCCAGTAATTCGGGTGCGAGGGCTTCTTTAAGAATGGCTTCTTCAAGTTCGGGATTTATCCGCAGAACTTCATAAATACCGCGCCGTCCCTTGTACCCGCTGCCGTCACATTTATCGCATCCGGCACCAACTTGCGGTTGCCACCCTTCGGTATCTTCATCTTTGAAGCCGATTTTGCGTAATGAGGCGGTGGTGGCTTTCGGGTCATTAATCAGGCAATGTTTACAATTCGGGCGGCCAAGGCGTTGCGCCACTATCAGGCTGGTTGCGGCGGCGATCATGAAAGGGGGCACCCCCATATTCATCAGGCGAGTGATCGTGGAAATGGCGTCATTCGTATGTAAAGTTGATAACAGCAAATGACCAGTCAAAGCGGCCTTTACCGCAATTTCGACGGTTTCTGTATCGCGTATCTCCCCTACCAGAATCACTTCGGGATCTTGCCGCAGAAAGGCGCGCAAAATGGCATTAAATGACAAACCGATTTTTTCGTTTGCCTGTGTCTGTCCGACGCCTTCAAGGTAATATTCTACCGGATCTTCGGCAGTCATGATATTCAGGTCGGGATCGTTAATATGCTGCAGACAGCCATAAAGTGTTGTGGTTTTGCCCGATCCGGTAGGGCCAGTCACCAGCACCATGCCTTGTGGGGCGGTGATGGCATCGACGATCTTGTCATAATTTTCGCTGGTCAGGCCAATCCGGCTCAAGGATAAGGACGGGTCCCCTTTCAGGATTCGCATAACAATGCGTTCGCCATTCTTGCCTGGCAGCACATTGAAACGAAAATCGATATCCTCACCCAGATAGGAAATCGTAATACCACCGTCCTGGGGCAGACGTTTTTCCGAAATATCACAATCAGCCATAATCTTGAAACGCGTTATGACGCCCAGAAAATTGCGAAACAGATAGTCTGAATATTCTTCGCGGATGACGAGCCTGCCATCAATCCGAAAGCGGACACGGGCAATATCGCGGAACGGCTCGATATGAATATCACTGGTGCCAGTATCAAGCGCGCTATGCAGAATATGATCGCAAAATTCGGGCACCAGCTCATCATTATCCAGAGCAAATTTTGATCTGCGGGTTTTGCTGCCGGTGATTGAATGTTGTAGCTTCTTTTGGGCGCTATCCAGAACCGATTTTATACGCTCATGGCTTCGCAGCGCTTCAAAATTTGACAGGCTGATAAGTTGGAATTCAATATTGAAATTGGAAATGGATTTGAGCTGGCCTGCCAAAGTGGCGGTTGTCGGATCGATGATACCAACACGTAAAAACCGGTTTTCGACCTGAAAGGGGATCGCATAATGCTTGTCAATAAAGCTGACCGGAATCAAGGCTAGTGCCCGCACATCGACTTGCTTTGGCTCTAGCTGGCATCGGCGCAACGCATAGGCACGCGATAACACCTTATGCACCAGCTCTTCATCGGTGCCGCCTGATCGAATTAATGTTTCCAGCAATGCAGACGAGATGCCATTTGAACTGGAATGCGCTTCGGATAGTTTTTGCGGGTCGACAAAATTTGACGATTGCATGACGCGCAAAACCTTATCGGCGACTTCATTACTAAAAATGGCCATTATGCACCTGCCTAACTGCCATTCGTATCTGTTTCACTGTCATCTATAATTTCGACTGGAATCGCAGCATCTGGAAGCGGGCCAAAGTCGAGCTGCGGGGTTTCAGGCGCGGGGGCAAGGGTGCCAGGTGTGATTTCTGGAACAGGTATCAGACCAGTCGAAGCAGGTTTGGCGGTGAAGGGGCGTTCGGGAACGTAACCGATTGGCAATAAATTAACATCCCCGTTTTCGGCGACAAGCATAACGCCTTGCGGGGTGATTTTTGTCAGATTAACATTGCCATTGCCCAGCATGTCACCTTCGCGTAGCGTCAGAAGCTGGCGGGCTGATTGGTTAAGATCGAACAAATTATTGTCATTGATTACCGTTTCCACCGCATAAGGCGCCACCCGGATCATCGCTGTTGACGAAAATGTATTTAGCGGCTCCACACCCGGATATTCCAGCACCGCATAGCAATCCTTCACAAGACCATTGGTTTTAGCCATCATTAATTCACAATAGCGTTCGGCATGAACAACATTGCGGGTTGGCCCTATATCCAGAATGATGCCGTCTTCTTCCTCATCTTCCCGCATGATGAAATGGGCACCAAGAAAGGCATATGAAGTGGATTTCAGATCAATCGCTGTTTGACGTGCCAGATTATAATCTTCAAAAATACCGATCCGTGCATAGGCCATTAAAGGCTTGTTACCCGCTAGAATTTCTTCATTATTGTCGGCAAAGATTTGTGCTTTGGTTTCTTTGCGCGATACAGCCAACCCGACTACGCGGTAATTTCGGGCAACAAGAGCCAGTTCGGATTGTTCGCCCAGCAATTCGGCGCCCGTTGGTTGATTTTTTGATAGATCCCCAATAGGTGCTGGCAGAGGCACCCCACCGGTTGCCTGATCGGCGACACGATCCAGTCCACGCGCAAAAGGATCATCGATATCCAGAACTTCAGGCGCTTCTAATGAGGTGGTGTTATCGGCACCTGCAAAGGCAGGCACAATATGGAATACCGATAAAAGCACGATGATTTTGAATACTATACGTTTCATTTATATTGCCAGTTACCCTACTTAAAATTTAATTATCTAATATATGGTTCCGTTAATATTTCAGTGAAACAAGATAATATATTTGGGACTAGATGCTGGACGGCACCATCAGCCGCAGATTGATATCAACGATCCGGTTATTTGGTTTTGCCATGATGTTTTCATCGAGCACATGAACTAGCCCCTGATCGCGCACAAAGCGGTTACGCAGACGCAGATAGGTCAGGAAATTGCCTTTCATTTCAATGCTTAACGTCTGGCCAATGAGACCTGAAACGGCGATATCTTCCTGCGTTAATTGTAAATTGCCATCATTGACTGACATGCCAGACGCTTTCAAATCTTCAATAAAATTCCTGATGACTTCATCGGCGGTTTGGCTATCGACAAACTTTCTGATCATGTCATTGATCTGTGCTTCTTTTTCGGCTTTCCGCTGATTTGCAGCGGCGATTTGCGGCTGTGCTTGTGAAATAACCGCTTCAAACTGCCTGATCTGTCCGATGACATCGCGATTTATGCGCGTTTGAGGTAGTAAAAATCCGGTATTAAGCAAAAAAGGGCCAGTCAGTGAGGCAACAATCATAAAGCCCCATAATATTGTTCCAGCTACCGCATTGCCATTGAGCTCGCGAAGATAGCGCGCCCGTGAAAAGCGCGTTTTTGCCAATGTCTTGCGTCGCTGGTTACGCAGTTTTTCTTCTCGAGCATGTTGGGCCGCCTGTTTCTTTTCTTCACGAGTGGCATTCGACGCTTTGGCTTTTTGCTGTGCCCGTTCTTTGGCTTTGCTGGCTTTTGCCGATGCGACAGGAGGCATCGTCGCCAGTTCTGTGCCTAATCCCAGATTTGGCGGCATAGTGGTTGGGTTGTCAGAGGCTAGCGTATTGTCGGAGTCTGACGATAGACGCCCGGATGCCACGCCAGCACGGGCTTGTGGCATCTGAAACGATGATCCTGTTCCGGTTTGATCCATGCGATGCGGGGGCGGGGACGAATCCGGCTGGGCTATGGTGGCTTGGGGAAGATTGAGCGCTGATACTGTGCCAGCAGGCGGCGAAGCGGGAGTTTGGTTGGCCAGATTGGGATTAGCTGAATCAGGGCCGGACATCTCGCAATCAGCCAGTTCAGGGCTGGTATTATCGGGGGTAAAGGGATTGTTCAGCGGTTGTTGTGGTCTGGCCATAGGTTCGGCATTCGCTGATTGCTGAAGTTGCTGTAACAAAGCATAGGCTTCAGCTGATAATTCAGTGGTTACAGGTGTTTCAGAACGACCAAGCAGTTTTTTGAAATCTATCATGCTTTATCGCTCCTGTTGCAAAGTGCCGGTTAGTTCGAAATCATAGAATGTGCTTTCCTCGCGTGGTGATGGCCTGGTGCTTGGGTTGGCCACTAATCCGCTATTGGTAAGCTCGGTCATAAAGGTGAAAATCGCCGCCTCGCTGATGGCTGATCCGGAAATAGTCAGATTGTTATTATCTTCCAGCCTATATGATGACAATTCCAGCCCTTCGGGTAATAAGTCGGGCAACGTGTCCATGATGACGAGCTTGCCGCGTGGCATGCCGATTTCGGATACTGCCATCAATTCGGCTTCACGAATGCCAACCGTTTCCTCGGCGCTAGTAAGCTGTTGTTGTGCCGTTGCAGCCGATATTTTGATATCTTCAATGCCGCGGCTTTCGGATTTGCTGTCCAGAAAGCCAGGCACAACCATCCCAAAAGTCCAGCCAAACATAATCATGGCAACCACGACCCATGCTTTGAGCAAACTGCGCGATACGACGCCCATTTGGCGGTTGCGCCGCAATGTGTCGGCATGGGGAAGCATCGATAGCTGGATTAGGCCACGATCTGGCTCACCAAAGGTGCCAAGTCGCCGCAGTCCCAAACCAAAGGCTGATCCAAAGCCAGATACATTGCCTACTTTTGATAAAAGCTGGGTCACAGGCTGCGATAATTGTGCCCGTTCGGTTGGATCCCACAAGGTGATAGGGGCGAGGGTGAAACCCCGATCAAGCAAGGTCATCAGGTTGCGAGCACGAAGCGCATCAACGGCGACATGTATCACTGAAAAGGGTGGAAAATCCTGTTCTTCCTGCAGAAACAGAATGGCTTGTTTTAATGTATTACCAGTACGGGCGCCTACTTCATCCCAGAATTCACCAGTTGGGTCTTCAATATCTTCAACCTCGGTCAAAAGCACATGATCGAATTCACTGATCTCCAGCTTGACGGTGTGAAATTTATTATATTGAAACGCGATCACTTCGATGCGATTCTGGGTAATATGCAAAATAGCCTGACTTTGGCGCTTTTCCTCGCGTGATAGCGAGTCATATAGGAAATTGGCCAAGGCCACTGGTTCCAGATCGATATGAACAGGATTCAGATGCGCCGCCAACAATATATCAGACCAGGGGCGTAAGCTGGTCGTTTCGGCAAATCCGATAACAACACGCGTCAAATCATCATTTTCCGAGCTGATCAGCGTATGATATGAAACAAACGGATCTTCAAGCTTGCCTATGTCGGGTTCGGCATCCTGCCAGAAACTGATATCTTTGGCTTCCTTGGCAAGCTCGGCAGGTGTCATGAAAGGCAAGTTGATTTGTCGTAAAGTCACGATACCGCTGGGAATGATAATGCCGGCATCTTGCGCCGCATACATATCGCGCTCATGCATGGTGCGCAGCGTATCGACAACCATATCCTGACTTCGTGATAGATTGTGCATGTCCAATTGGCGGGGCAAACCAGCACTTGCCAGATTATCAATGTTTATGACATTGGAATTTAATCTTACTTCGGCTACCGTGACTGCCTTGGGATGTAATTTGATCGCAACGACTTCGTCGGAGCCTTTGCCGATGGGACGGAAGAAGCTAGCAAATTTGGTTAATGCAGTTGCCATTAGAAAACACTCGATAAATGTTAATGTTTTGTTAATCTTTGTCAGTCAGTTTTAAGCGCGTTTACCATTCGGGATCATAAAAAATGTCTAGGGATAAATAATGGACGCACTCACTTTTATTTCAGATCAAACCATGTACCTGCTTTCAGTAGTCTTGCCTGATGCCAACCCGAAACAGATACGATTGCTTCTGCTAAGCAGCGTTGGGCTGGCTATTGTGCTTATGATGTTTGCGATCATGAGGTCATTGTTCAGCGAGAAACCAACACCGCAGGAAGACGCAGCCCGCACAGATGAAACGCCGCCAAAGGCAAAAAAAACAGCCAAAA
Organism: Puniceispirillum sp. (SeqCode); assembly: GCF_965657105.1. Classification (NCBI taxonomy): domain Bacteria; kingdom Pseudomonadati; phylum Pseudomonadota; class Alphaproteobacteria; order Puniceispirillales (SeqCode); family Puniceispirillaceae (SeqCode); genus Puniceispirillum (SeqCode); species Puniceispirillum sp. (SeqCode). Next base: position 6,129 of record NZ_CBFHNB010000049.1, on the reverse strand, counting down.
CCAAACAGGCAGATAAGGCGGCACCCAAGAAAGCTGGTGCCAAAAAAACTGGTGCCAGAAAAGCTGTTGCCAAGAAAGCAGGTGCCAATAAAGCGGGTGCCAATAAAGCGGGTGCCAATAAAGCGGTTGCTAAAAAGAAAGCTGACCCCAAAATTGTTTTGCCCGATGAAACGCCAACTAACGCCGCCCCTGAATCATTAACCACATCTGCACCCAAACCAGTTACAAATGCAGCCTTTGATGTCCCAAGCGATGATGACATAACAGCAGATATTTCCGCACCCGAGGCCAGTACTGGCGGCTTTAGCTTTTTTAAGCGCGAGTCAAGTGGTGCCAAGGCGGACGCTGAGTTGATTTCAATCGAGCAGGAAATGCTGGCTGTCCGGCAATTATATATGGATGAGCGCATTACAAAAGACGTCTATGTTGTCGAAACCCGCCGACTTTATGAAAAAGCCAACGCGTTACGTTCGGGTTAACTATATCCATCACCAACATGTCTAATTTGCTTTCCGGCGGTTGCGCGTGCGAAACGCCGAATGCGGTTGCTGGTCGGCGCTTGGGTCGATAACGGTTGGTGCCATAAATATAATGGTTTCGGACAAGGTGTTCTCAATGCCGTCGCTCCCGCCAAGCGCCGGGGCAATGGCGCCAAGCTCGCCTGTCATGCCAGGTAAGCCGGTTGTATTGGTTGTCTCGGAATTGCGGGTCAAACCTGCCAGAACGATCACATCACCAGGTGCTGACCAAAATTTGGTCGTGATGGTGTCGGTTGTTTCATCAGTTTCATTGGTCACAGAGCTAAGCGCCGAGGCAAATCGCGTATCTTCAAGCCTGACTTCCAACTGCACTGTCTTATTGATGCGATTGATCTTCACCTTGCCAATATCAAGCTGGAAAGGAGCTAGGAATTCATCGATCACTGTATTGGTCAAAACGGTACCGTTATCACTGGCAGATTGTTCAATGCGCGAAACACGCGCCTTTTGCACACGAGAAATTTCGGCCGTTTCGCCATCTGCGACCAGAATAGTCGGGCTGGATACAAGCCGTGCCAGTTTATTCGATTCAAGGAAGTTAATCAGGCTGGTCAATTCCTGATTTGGTGAAGACAAATTCAAGTTAAAACTACTTGCCGCGGCGGCAACGCCATCACTGACACCCGTAAGTGTGGCTTCGCTGACCCCATTACCACCTGCTGATGGATTGGCATTTAGAAGAGAATCGATCTGACGGCTGAAATCTTGCGATACGGTAATCATGAAGATTTCGATGAGCACCTGCAGATTTGGTACATCAAACTGTTCGACCAGCTTGACGAGCAGATCATTATCGCGACGAGTGCCTGAAATGATCATGCCGGTGTCATCGGCTAGCATAGTTGGCTTTCTAGGCGCTGGATCGCCATCAGGGCAAGCTAGGTCATTATCAAGAATGCTTGATGATGTGGCTGAGACGCTTGCTGAAGCTGGCGTAGTTGTCGGACTTGCCAGACTTGCCGGACTTGCCGTTGCCGCATTTGTGCTTGTGGTATTATCAGCATCGCGGGTCATTGCAAAAAAATCATCAATACGATTGATCACACCTGCACTGCCTGTAATAGGGGCGTTATAGATGTTGATTTTTTCGACAAAAACCTCGCGGCTAGGCACGATGCACGGATTTTCAATCAGCATATTTTGCTTGCTGGCAAGTGCCAGAAGCGCGCCATTACTGCCATGCTGGATGTTATGTTTTTCAGGTGTCAGCAAATCATTTGTGCGGCGATCAAACTGCATCATTGTTTTACGGATTTTGCGTGCTTCTTCGGTGAGATCGGCAAGCGCAAGGCTGGCAATCTCGCCAGCTGGTGCGCGAGACATCGTCTCAACACCGCGAATAAAACTCTCATCATCAGCCCCAAGCAAAAGCTGGCTTAGGCCGATCATTTGCCGCAGTCGTTCTTGATCCTGATTGGCTCTTTCAAGCGTTCTTTTATCGAATAATTGCTTGTTATAGCCTTCAATGCTGGTACGTATTGTCGCCAGCCGGTTAGTCAACTCGGTGTCGGTATAGATTTGCGCCACTTCGATATCGGCATCATAAATAATGGCCAAATCATTCTGCTGCATCAAGGCATCCAGAATAGCTAGAACACTGGCTTCGATGGCGATCGTAACGGTCTGATTTGAGTTCAGAACAGCATCTGACATCGTGGCCTGTAGGTTAATACTTTGCATTAGAAAATTCAGCGCATCGGCAATCGGCATCTGTCGTGCCGAGAATGATATTACCGGGTTATTGAGCTGGTTTCTGATGCTTGCTGTTTTACTTGCAAAGGTGCCGTTTTCACCGCCAACAAAGACAATATCTGACGGAATGGATAAGTAACCGTCACGATCCGCGGTCAGATTTCTGCCAAATACGGGGATAGGGTCGGAAAGGCCCGCCACAGTTGTTTTCATCAAAGCTTCAACTTCGGTTTTAACAACCCTGATATCATTAAAAAGCCTTTTTTCAAGTTCCAGCCCGCGACCTACCAGATCGGCGGCACGCTTTTCCATGCGTTCTGTCAGAATGGTGTTCTTTTCTCCATCACTCAGGGCCCCGTCATCCTGTATCATCAGGTCCCCATTTGATGTGGCTACCATATTTTCGTTATCGTCTTGATTATCTACCGAATCCTGCAAGCGCCCATAAACATGCTTTACAAAAGCACTGTTACCAAGGCTAGAGGGGGCATGTTGCACTTGCAAAAGCAAACGGCGTGGAAGCTTTTCGGCAACTGGAAAATCTTCATCATCGATACCCTTGATTGGTGCAATCAGCGATTCCTTGACCAGGTTTTTGCTGGACTCAATTGACACATCGGCAGGCAGGCGCTCGGGCGTGTCACAGGACATCAATAATAATACGCCAAAAAACCCGATGGCTGATTTGCAAAAAGTGACACCCATATGACTGGGCTTGCTAATGATCTTGAATGAAAACAACATGTGACTGCGACACTCCAATGGTATATCGAAGTTCGCTAAATTAATTACATTAAGAATATAGACCAAAGGATAAAAACACCGCCCAGAAAAATACCGAAGGGAAGTCGGGTTAAAATGGATGCTTTGCCGGTCAGTATCATGAATAGGCCGCATAGCGCCGCACTGGCTGCTGCCAGGACCAGAATTGACAAAGCGCCTTGCCATCCTGTCCAGGCTCCAATCGCGCCCAGCATCCAGAAATCGCCTTCACCAAAGCCATTTTGTCCGCGTATCAGGCGGTATAGCAGATTGATAGATAATGGTGTTAAGGCGCCAACAGCAAAGCCCCATAACGCTTCAACAGGTGCTAAATGCCAGCTTGTTAAGGTTGCTAAACCCATGTTGGGCGATACTGAACCGATCACCGCAAAGACTAGGCCAATGATGGCTAGAATGCTCAATAAAGTGGGATGCAGGATCATCGCTTCAGCATCGGTAAGCATCGAAATGCCGATGAAAATAGCCGCAATTGAAAATCCAATGGCGGTCATAACCGGCAATGTCAGCGCATATATCACGATCAATCCGGCAAATACCAGTTCGACCATAATATAACGATAGGGTAGCTTTAACGTGCCGCAATGGCACATGCCGCGCTTTCGAAGCCAGCCGATGAAAGGCAGATTTTCAAGAATGTGCAAAGGGCGTTTGCAGGCACGACAGCGCGAAGCCTGATAGATAATATCCTCGTCCCGAATCAGGCGCATCGCCGCCGCATTGGCAAATGATCCAAGACAACCGCCAAGACAAAAGACACACAACATAATCATCACCGACATGTATGGCATCTGCGTAATCGCCAGTATTGTGAAGCTGCCACTCACGGGGCAAGTGCCAGTTCTTCAAGCTTGGCGATGGCGCTCAGGCTACCCGCGGCGGCGGCGCGTTCATACCAATTTTGCGCCATGCCAAAGGCATAAGGTGATCTTCGTCCAAGATGGTAATTCGCCAACATTTCCATAGCATCGACAACTCCGCCCTCGGCTGCGCATGTGATTTCGGGTAGGACGCTTCGTATAACCTCGCCATCTTCGATCTTGTTCAGCGCCGATATCAAACAAGCACGCGGCTCCTCGCTCCGCATCGCTTCGGCCAAAAAGGTTCCGGCTTTGGATTTATCGAAGCCCGGATTATTTTCATCGGCATAAAGCAAGGCGAGTTCAAAATTAGGCTCCATCGATTGGCGGGCGAGGGCGCGTTCCAACCATTTGCGTGCTTTAACATAATTCTGTGCGACACCGGTGCCGCCACGATACATGACACCGGTCAATTCCGACGCTTGCGCATGGCCATTACGCGCCGCGTTCAGTGCCCATCCAAAAGCCAGCTGGTTATAATTTTCAGGATCACTATCCACATGTGTCAGCAGGTAACTGGCAATGGCAAACATGGCATCAATGTCACGTTTGTGTGCTGCCTTTAGCTGGGCATGTATTTCAGCTGGGGCAGTTTCAGGCAGTACATACGCCTCGGATGCCCCAGCCTCGGACACCATTATTTTCATGAGCAGAGAAAAAGTGAATAGAGCTAATATAGCGGCACAGATAAGTGCCTTTGTGTCTTTTAATATTAGAAACATCGAATAAACCACCGCGTCAGTTTTTGAGCTATCCCAACGTCAACAAGTTAAGTGAGCATCATGGAATCATCATCTAACCCGATATACGGTATATTAATTAATACGGTAAATACCCGTAAAGTGTCTGACTTTCACATACATGCGAATCAGAAGATCCAGGTTCGCGAGTCCGGTGATATAGCGCCTATCGATTTTGTAGCGACCAATGAAATGCTTGAAGACCTGTTGCGTGGCGAACTTGGGGACGCGGCATTCGCCCAGTTTGAAAAGACAGGTGATGTCGATTTTGCGATTCAATATCAAGGCCAGCGTTTCCGGGCTAACGGCTATAAAATGCTGCAAGGCTATGCCATGGTATTGCGTGTCATCATCACCGATGTGCCGCATATCGACCATTTGGGTTTGCCGCCTGCGGTGCATGACGTGTTAACCAAGAAGTCGGGTCTTGTCCTTGTTACAGGCCAGACAGGTTCGGGTAAATCGACCTCGCTGGCGGCGATGGTTGATAAAATTAATCGTGAACGAAATGAAAATATTATCACCGTAGAAGATCCGGTTGAATTCGTGCATCACAGCAAAAAATCAATCATCACCCAGCGCGAAGTTGGGCGTGATACTATGACGTTTGGCAGTGCAATCAAGGGCGCGTTGCGACAGGATCCGGACATTATCCTGATGGGTGAGCTTCGCGATTATGAGACTGTTTCGATGGCGATGACGGCGGCGGAAACAGGCCATCTGGTGTTCGGCACGCTGCATACGAATGGCGCACCAGAAACCATAAACCGTATTATTGATGTTTTTCCTGCCGAAGAACAGTCACAGGCACGATCGCAATTATCACAATCCTTGCGGCTCGTTGTAACCCAGCAATTATTGAAACGTAAAGGCGGCGGGCGTATTGGTGCCTATGAGGTGATGGTATGTATCCCTGCTATTGCTAATTTGATTCGTGAACAGAAAGTCGTTCAAATTCAAACAATTATGCAAACTGGACATCAATATGGCATGGTTACAATGGATAAATATATCGAAATGCTTGAGGACAAAGGCATGATCGAATGATGAGATATTCATGGGGAGGCTGTTCAGGGGCATTCATTAAATAAGAAAATTCTAAATAATTTGTTTCAAATATTAATCCTAATAAAACGACCTCAGATACCTTGCAAATTTCCGCAGGTAGTTCAGTTGGCAATGATGCCAATTTTCTAATTTTGAAATGAGGAACAAATTATGACTTTGAAGAAAACCGAAGGCTTTTCGCTAATCGAACTTCTTGTTGTGGTTGCGATTATCGGTGTTCTGGCTGCGGTCGGTATCGTCGGTTATCAGCAATATATCGACAATACCAAGACTGATGTAACAAAAACAAACGCCCAAACGCTGGAACGTTGGATCACTTCAATTCAGCTCGCACGTGCGGGTGGTCTGACCGTGGCACCAGCTGATTGTGATACATCAACCACAGGCGCTTTAACAGCATGTTTTGATAGTTCGCTTACATCTACAGGGGGTCCGCTGGATAACTTTAAG
>NZ_CBFHNB010000048.1:0-17935 GCF_965657105.1 Puniceispirillum sp. (SeqCode) | reverse complement strand
GTTTTCGGTATCAAAATCATTAACCGCTCTTGTGGTGGGGGTGCTGGTTGATCAGGGTATGCTGGATGTAACACGCACTATATCCGCCTATGTGCCGGAGGTTGTGGGAAGTGCTTATGAAGATGCAACCTTGCGACAGCTTCTGGATATGACAGTCGCGTCCGGTTTTGTCGAAAATTATGAGGATATGACCGGTGTCTTTATGGACTATCGACGGGCATCTGCGTGGAATCCGGTTGAAGAAGGCCATACAACTGAGGGATTGCGGGCATTTCTGGCCAAGATGCCAGCCGCACCCGATGGACATATACATGGTGATATTCATCATTATTGTTCGCCGCATACGGATATGCTTGGCTGGGTTATTGAACGTGTGTCAGGTGCGTCTCTATCAACATTATTTTCGCAGCTAATCATGTGTCCATGTGGAACGCGGCATGATGCCTATATCACGCTTGACAGTTTTGGGGCGCCGCGTGCCGCGGGGGGCTATTGCATGGCGGTGCATGATCTGTTGCAGATAGCCGAAATGACACGCTGTGAGGGCGCGTTAGGCGGCCAGCAGATTGTCCCCGCGAGATGGATCAACGACTTTAGAACCTATGCGGATAACCATGCCTGGCAACGTCAAAAACAGGGTGAAGGACCACGCCTGTTCCCAAAGGGAACCTATCGTGCCAAATGGTATAAGCCAGGATTTGACGAAGATGAATATTGTGCCATTGGGATTCATGGCCAATGGATTTGGGTAAATCCCCAACGTCAAACAGTGATTGTGCGCATGGCGTCGAATGGGACTGCCATTGATACAGAAACGGATCGTGATTTGCTATGCGCCTTGCAAGCTGTTGCCCGCGCGGTTGGCTAGGTCAGACGTTCGACCAGCTTTAGGCGTTGGACTTTGCCTGAGGGTCCTTTGGGTAATTCATCCAGAAAATGGATTCTATCAGGTGTTTTGAAAGCGCCAACCTGGGCTGTGCAGAATGCGCGCAAGGTTTCAGCGATTTCGGCGGTGTCGGCAGTATTGGTGGTGTCGGAAATACCGCTTTTAAGCGTGACACATGCCTCAACCCTTTGTCCGTAATTATCACAACTAACTGGAAAAGCAGCAGCTTCGAGCACCGCTTCATGCGCCATTAACGCCTCATCAATTTCACGTGGGGCAATGTTTTCGCCGCCTTTGATGATAAGTTCCTTTATGCGCCCTGTCACAAAGATATAGCCATCAGCATCAATATGGCCAAGATCGCCAGTATGGAGCCAGCCATCAGGGGTGAGCGTTTTTTCAGTTTCCTCTGGGCGATCAAGATAGCCTTGCATGACGTTATCACCCCGGATCATGATCTCGCCTTCTACGTTGGCGGGAAGGTGATTTTTGTCTGCATCCCATATCGCTACTTCATTGCCAAAGGCAATACCCGGTGATCCTATTTTACGGATGGCAGGGGGAAGTGGGTTAGACAGTATCTGCGCCGCGGTTTCCGTCAACCCCATCGTTTCGATAATGGGAATACCAAAGCGGCTTTCAAATTTTGTCTGCACAGTAGGTGAAAGCGGGGCAGAAGCCGACCTGGCAAAGCGCAGGCGTTTTTTGTTTAGAGTGGGTGTCGCATTGTCGTTCAGAAGATAGGAAAATTGCGTGGGAACGCCGCTGAACCAGCTGCAATCATGCGCGTGCATCAAGCCCCAAAATTGTGATGCAGAAAACCGGCGCGGCATAACCAGCTGGCTTTGCGAGACCAAACTGCCCATAACGGTCACGCTTAGGCCATTAATATGATAAATGGGCAAAATACATAAAGCTGTATCGGCGCGGTCAAGTTTGTGCGCATCCTTAACATTCTGGCCTGCCGCCATAAGATTGCCATGTGATAAAAGAACACCCTTGGGAACGCCTGTTGTGCCTGATGTGTACATCAATAACGCGATGCTGGCGGCGTCTGGGCGGGTGAGCATGGCCGGGTCAACAGGGGTAATGTTGGTGTCTGACCAGTGCGGATTATCATCAGTATCCATTGATATTATCGATGGAGGGTTTGCAAGATCGGCGACAACATCATTAATCAGTTCCATGCTGGCATCGGCGCATAGGATGAGTTTCGATTGTGAATGTTCAAGGACAAATTTCAGTGCATTTTTACCCGCTACCAGATTTAAGGGGGTCGCCCGAAACCCGCCAAATACAACGCCCAGAAAGGCAAAACATGCCGCCACCCCATTTGGCGCAGCGATAGCTACTGACTCGCCAGGCTTGATACCAGCGCCTTGCAGGTGACAGGCAATATCTCTGGCGCGCTCAAAACTGTCTTGCCATGTGAATCGAATATCGGTTTCAGGGCAAGTCAGCCAGATATCACGCGGCGCTTTTTCAGCATGGTGGTGAAGAATGGATTCGATTGTTGTTGGCTTGATTGTTGTTGGGGGGGGCGCATTCATGATGCGGTCTCCTGCCAGTAATCGGCCCGGTAATCGGCCCAGTAATCGGCAAAAATATCTTCAAGGCTGGGCTCGGATGGCGGGATAGGGCGGGTAATCCGTACATGATTGACAAAATGTGTCCAGTTCAGATTTTCATCAATGGAATTGCCCCCCCAGGAACCACATCCCATTGATAATGAAAAGGGAAGCCCATTGTCGAAAGACCCGCCTGCCGCAAAGCAATGCGCCTGATTGATGATCACCCGGCATACAGGCATGTCGGCAGCCAAGCTATGCGCGCGCGTATCATCGGTGCTATGCAGACCAAGCGAATGGCCTTGCCCCTGATAGGCGTGAATCTGACGCGCTTTGTCTTTGGCCTCAGCAAAATCTGTTGCCCGATATAAAGCAGCAAAAAGAGCCATTTTTTCACCCGAAATCGGATGATCTGCGCCTATGCCAGATGTAGGGGCGAGTAAGAATTTTGTGCCTTTTGGCGCGAGGTCGGTGAGATCCAGTTCGGCAAGCACTATATCGATATCCTTGGCTAGCATATTGCGGTTCAGATGCCCGTCTTGCCAATGGGTCGCGATCAATCTGTCGGTCTGCGCATCGTCAAGCAACATGCCGCCAGCTTTATCCAGCGCTGCAACCATATCGTCATAGACAGCATCAACGATGATAATGGCATTTTCGGATGAGCATGACGTGGCATTGTCAAAGCATTTGGACTGCGCAATTTTAGTTGCCGCGGCATCGAGATCAGCCGTTTCATCAATGATGGTGACAACATTGCCTGCACCAACACCAATGGCAGGTGTGCCGGACGAGTAAGCGGCACGCACATTGCTTTGAGATCCGGTGACCACCAGCATGTCTGCCCCCGCCATGAGTCTTGTGGTTTTGGCTTTCGATGGCGGTGCTGGCACCATCTGAACAAGGTTTTTATCGATGTTGCATTTATCAAATTCGGCGTGAATATAGCCAATTAATTTGGCCAATGGTACAGCGCCTTTAGGCGAGGGTGCCAAAATAATTGCATTCCCCGTTTTCAGAGCATTGACAATATTATTGACTGGCGTTGCCAGCGGGTTTGTTGATGGAACAATAGCGGCAACGACACCTTTTGGCCGCAAATATTCGCTTATGCCAGTGGTTGGATCATCATTGACGAGGCCAAAGGATATCTGGTTTTTAATATCGCGCATCAAACCTAATGTTTTACGATGATTTTTGGTGATTTTGTCAGCGACATTGCCAAGCCCTGTTTCTTTAACTGCCAGTCTGGCAAGTTCGGCATTTCGATCCGGTTGCATCAATGCCCATGCGGCGGCGACGGCGGCACGATCAAATAGCTGCTGGCTGCCTTGTGCCTCAAAGCGACGTTGGGCGTCGCGGGCTGTGCTGAGTAAGAAATCTATCTCTTTGTTAATATCGTTCATCTTGCGTCTATCTATGTAATTAAGGGGTGTCAATGAAGGGTCAATCGATCAGCATACGTGTGCCTCGCTGGGCACGAATTTCGCGGACAATGCCTGAAATGATGGTCGCCGCGCCAGCAAGCAACAAAAAGGCAGCAATAGGTCTGTCAAGGAACTGGGTTGCTTCGTAATCCAGCATCTGCATGGTTTTAGCAAAGGCTGACTCACCAAGTTTGCCAAGGATAAGACCAAGAACGATGCCTGCGGCCGAATAGCCCGTGCGGCGAAGAAGATAACCCACGATGCCTGCTAAAAACATAACCCACACATCAATCAATAAATTACGAAGTGCAAAAGCACCAATGACAGCAAGCAGTAAAATGCCCGGAGCAAGCCAACGGAATGGAACCCGCAGAATATGAACCACAGTCTTTGTCTGCAACCATCCAAGGAACAGAATAGCCACATTAGCCCAGAACATGGCGGCAAAGGTAATCCATACCAACTCGCTTGAATTGATAAAGATCAAGGGGCCAGGTTCCATGCCGTGAATCTGGAAAATACCAAGCATCATGGCGGTCAAGGCACCACCAGGCAAACCAAGTGCCAGAAGCGGAATCATTGCCGCGCCGGTAGCCGCATTATTGGCTGTTTCCGAAGCCACCACGCCATCAAGCTCGCCAGTACCATATTTTTCAGGCGTTTTTGACCAGCGCACGGCCTGCGAATAGCCAAGAAAGGCCGCTAGCGTCGCGCCAATGCCTGGTAGAACCCCGGCAAAAAAGCCAAGTACCATAGACCGTAGGGCCGTAAAGCGTACTGACCAAAATTCGGCAAAAGAGGGAAGTTTGATATTAGCTTGCGGACGTTCACGGGTGCCATCAGCAATATTTTGTGCCTGCGTGAACACCTCTGAAACAGCAAAGAAACCAAGAATTACCGGAATAAAATGAATGCCTGCCGACAGATAATAGGAAGATGTGCTGGCACCAAATAAAGACCATTCATTAAAACGTGGAATGCCGCCAACAGGATCAGTGCCGATTGTCGCAATAGCTAACCCAAGAAAAATAGACATCCAGCCTTTCCATAGGGTTTTGGCACCAACTGATGCAGAGACAGCCAGACCAAAGAAAATAAGTGCAAAAATTTCAGGTGGACCAAAAGCTGTAACCGCCCATTTTGCAATCAATGGTGTGGCCGCCATCATTGTTACTGCAGATGCCACCCCTCCAAGAGCAGAAAAAACAACCGCCGCGCCAATAGCTTTGCCAGCTTGCCCTTTCTGTGTCATGGCATAGCCATCAAAACAGGTTGGTGCATTTTCTGGTGCGCCCGGAATATTAAATAAAATGGCTGTAATGGCACCACCAAACACACCAGCACAGTAAATCACGGCAAACAGCATAACGGCATGTTGTGGTTGCATAGAGATCGTGAATGGCAACATGACAGCGCCAAGGGTGAGCATGTTGACCCCAGGGATGGCACCAAATAACATGCCGCCGATCAATGCCGAGGTAAAAATGAATATTGTGTGCCAGTCACCAAATAGGGCTGCTGTTCCTAAAAGAAAGTCACTCATGACAGAGTCTCCTGAACGGGCTTGTATGTTTTTGTCATGTTCAGACCCCAATCCGAATTATGGTGATAATCCAATTACTGAAATCATAGAACATTGGCCATGCCCCTACAGGCATAGCGACATAAAACAGCCTTACAAAAACAAATAGAATGAAGAAATAGACACCCAAGCTTACGCACATGAGATATGTCCATTTCCGCACTTCCAAAATCCACAAATATGCCAGAATGAAAATCGGGGTAATAAAGAAGAATCCCATCCGGTGCATGAACCATAAATAAATAAAAGGCAGAACAAAAATGCCAAATTGTTGCCATCTGTTGGTAGGAATATTGCTAGGTTCTGTTTGTTGAATAGCGTCGGTATTTTGATCAGCCTTCGTTGTCATCAGATTAAGGATAAATTGCGCTGTTGCCCCAAAAGCGAGGCTGACCAAGATAACTTTTGGCCATCCATCTGCGCCAAATTTAAATTCGGCTATGGGTTCTGAAAAGCTGCTTGTCTGTACCCATAATAAGCCGGTTAAAGACACCCATATTGCCCATTCAATAAATTGATTATGTCTTATTTTATTTGTCATCTAATGATGCCTATCACATGAAGTTTCCAACCAGTTCAGATCAAAATCATATAGGTTTAGAAACGCTTTGACTTTTTGACCTTTTGACTTTTTGACTAAGGTGATGAGATGAGAAGAAAGACGAGGAAGCCATCTAAAATGCTGGGGAGCATCATAGCTATGCCACCCCGTCTTCAATCATAAACGAAAAGCGATTACCCACCTATGCCGAGCTGCTTATACATTTCACGATATGTTGTCACCGCACCGTCGATAAGTTCGATCGAGCCAGCCGTGTCACGGTAGCTGTCAATCAGGTGCATATATTTCTTTTTGTTAAATGCCGCATAGCTTTCTTCGCTAAAGCCGGCTTTACAAGCGGCCTGTAAAAAAGCTAGGCGATCGGCTGGCACACCCTTTTTAACGTAAAAGCCACGAAAGCGCGTTAAGGGATCAAAATCAGCACCTGCCTCGCGATGCGTTGTGACATCTGCAAACACAGACGGACGTTCGTTTAAGAAGGTCAAAACAGGCTTCATGGTGCCAGCATCAAGGAATGAGCGCACATCACCTGGCTGTTCAAATAACAAATCAACCTGACCGCCAATCAAGGCGCCGTAACGTTCGGCTGGCTTATCAAAGGCGATTTGTTTGACCTTAATGCCAAGGGCTTCTTGTAATTGGTGCATGACCACAAGTTCCATCGAGCCTACCTTGCCAAGATTAGCCATGCTGACCTTGCCCGGGTTTGCCTTGATATGCTTGAGAACCGAGTCCCAGTCACTAAAGCGGTCATCATCCGAACGGACATAAATCTGGCTGAATGTGATCTGGGTCATACATAAAGGCACCCAATCACTGGCAGGATTTTCGCGAATATCCCCCTTTGCATAGGCTGATACAGCATTGTCGATATGTTCCATGACTGTGTAACCATCTGCCGGTGCCAGCATAAAGTCAGGAATGGCAGCGGTGCCACCACCACCAGGCTTGTTTACAACCTGAAATTTGATGTCTGCGACTTTGTCCATTGCGCCAGCCATTGCACGTGCCAACTGATCCGATCCGCCACCCGCACCATAAGGCACAATCATTGTGAGAGGCCGGGTTGGAAAGTTTGCTGGCTTTTTGATGTCGGCGGCCTGAACCGCTGTGCCGGTAATGGCCGTTAAGGAAAGTGCTGTCAGCGACATGGCCATCGCTAAAGATGTAATTCTTGATTTCATTGTATCCTCCATGTGTGCTCAATGATGCACCATTATTTGGCATGCACCATTATTTGGATGTTCTTTGCCTAAGATATTTTCACCTTTTGTTTGACGATGACGCATGAAAATTAATTATGCAAACGTTTTCATACTTGCTATTTTTTTCATATAAATTATGTTTTTGTGAGTTTCTTTTAGATAATAAATTACTGACAAAAAACAATAAACTCTGTATCAATCTTTTAGTTTTTATTAAAAATGTTTGCAAAATATGATGAAAATAGATAAAAAAAAGCATAAGGTTGTTAGCATTACAGATGTCGCAAATGCGGCAAAAACGTCAATTTCGACGGTTTCAAGATATTTTAATAACCCAACGATGGTTGCGCCAGCTGCGGCGCATCGAATCGCACGTGCGGCTGAAGAACTGTCTTATGTTCGCAACAGGGCGGCCGCATCAACCCGTAACAAACGGTCTGGAACTGTAGGTATCGTTATACCAACGCTCGAAAGCTCTATTTTTGCAGAAATGACCGAAAGTTTTTCCAGTCGGCTTTTAAATTATGACATGACAATGCTTTTGACACCTAATCTGTATGATCGGGACATTGAAGCCAGAATTGTGCGCAGCTTTACCGAGCATCGTGTCGATAGCGTCGTTTTGGTTGGGGGCGATCACAATGATGAGGTTATGGATTTTCTTGATGTACGGCAGCTACCAGTACTTTTGGTTTGGAACCACCTTGCTGGTCATCGCTTTAATTCGATTGGGGTTAATAATGAACGCATTGGGCGTATGGCGGCCCAACATCTTGTCGATCTTGGGCATCGTGATATAGCTGTGATTTCCGGGCTTACCGAAGTGAATGACAGGGCAGCAGGGCGTCGTGAAGGGGCATTGGAAGTGCTTGCGTCTTATGATTTAAAGCCACCGCCAGAATGGGTTTTGCAAACACCATATGATCTGGATTTTGCTAAATCTCTGGTGTCTAATCTCTTGCTGAATGGAAGCCCCCGGCCAACCGCCATTATTGGTGGTAATGACATTATCGCTATGGCGGCGATATGGGCGGCGCAATCGCATGGACTTTCTGTGCCGCAGGATATTTCAGTTATCGGCATCGGAGATTTCAAAGGGTCTGCTGAAATGGTGCCTGCCTTAACGACAATTCGTATTCCTGCGCGCAGAATTGGCCGTATGGCAGCTGATCGGATAGCTGAACTGATCATGGGGCAGACAAGCGGTGCTGTCGCAAAGGTCGAAAATCTGGAAATTGCGCCTGAATTCAAATTCAGACAATCAACAGCCTCACGCTAGCTGGTCTGGCCTAGCTGGTTTGGCGTGTTTGTTTTATCCATAACGTTGCGCGCTCGCCAGCTATGTATCGGGGGCGCGCTTTGTATCAGCGACAAATGACTTAACGCGCGTGATCATGGTGTTTTTGCCAGTCCTCAATAATCAGTCTTGGCTTGATAAGTTCTTTTAAATCCCTTCGCACCCCAATCCACCGCAAGTGAATGGAGTTGCGCACAATTTCTTCATCATTCACTTTTAATTCATCGGCGATTGGTGCCCATTTAAAAACAGCATCCGAACTGGATTGAAAGGCAGCAGATCCACTCTCGATCGCTTGCCAGTCGGCAAAGGCGATGCGCTGTTTGCCCTTTTCACAAATCTGCATGAATCTCTTGGAATCGATGTCTTCTTGAGGGTTGGCCGTAAAAACATCCTCGATCATTTCGGTGCAAAAAATATGTAGCTGATCGCGTGTCAGAACCGCGTCGCGGTTGATTTGCGCCCCTGCAAAAAGCGTCAAGTCACCTATGGCAGCGCCATAAATATGCCAGCGCGCAATACGCAAAGAGGTCAAAAAATCCGGGTTGGCAAATAATTTTGGATGCTGCATGCCCGCCCGTGCTTTTACATAGGTGTATAACGTGGTCTGTGAAACGAATGCTGATCTTGATTCAATAAAATCAATAAGTTGCTTGTGTGTGGTGATAGGATCAAGCTTTCTAAACCCTAGCGTTTGCAACAGCGGTTTCAATTTTTGGAACATATTCGCAATCATGTTTTTTTTAAAAATTGTTTGTCATTTTCAACTTCTTGACTAACATCAAGTTCCAATGTTGTCGTGGATAAAATAAAACAAATAATATCCGCGGTTTGTACATAGATATGTTGTGTCAGGGCGCATATGGCCCAAGGTTCAGCATATAGTGGTTTTATGGAGAGTTAAACCGCTTAAACGGAGGGACTACATCATGACTAAGCAAGACTCAGGGGCACTTAGCCACTGGGACCGGACCAAGAGTTTGCTTTTTACAACTCTTGCGATTTGGTTCGTTTTTTCATTTGTGGTGCATTGGTTTGGCGAACAGCTGAACGGCGTCGCAGGTTCATTCCCAGGAGGCTATTTCATGGCTGGCCAGGGCTCACAGATAGCGTTTGTTATTCTCATCTTTTGGTTTGTGTCAAAGCAAAACAAATTGGATGAAGAATATGACGTTGCTGAAGATTAGGGGAGGGTGACATGAAACTTGAGGGTGGATTTATTAACAATCTTTCCAAAGTTTATGGAATCTATACTCTTGGATTTCTCGGCTTTGTAATTCTAATGGCAATTCTCGAACAGGTTGGTGTGAGCGCAGATACAATCGGCTGGCTGTTCGTTGGTTTCACAATTTGTATCTATGCTTTGATCGGCATTTTATCCAGAACAATGGAATCCAGCGAATATTATGTCGCTGGTCGTGAAGTGCCTGCTGTCTTTAACGGCATGGCGACGGCGGCTGACTGGATGTCAGGTGCATCATTCATTGCGATGGCTGGTGGTATATACCTCAAAGGCTATCCATATATGGCATTCCTGGTTGGTTGGACTGGCGGTTATGTGCTTGTAGCGAGTTTGCTGGCGCCATATCTGCGCAAGTTTGGTTGCTATACGGTGCCTGATTTTATCGGTACGCGTTATGGCGGCAATCTTGCCCGTCTGTGTGCGGTGATCATTCTGGTGGTAGCATCATTCACATATGTGACAGCACAGATTACAGGAACGGGTATTGTGGCGTCACGCGCGCTGGCTATTCCGTTTAACGTTGCTGTCTGGATCGGCCTTGCAGGCATTTTGCTTTGTTCAATGCTGGGGGGTATGAAAGCGGTTACTTGGACACAGGTTGCCCAATATATCGTGCTGATTATCGCCTATATTCTTCCTGTGGTTTGGATGTCCAACAAGTTCGATTATGGACTGATCCCGCAATTCGCACAATTTGATGCGGTCTTGCGTGTGCAGGAACTTGAGGCCTTGCATGGTGTTGGCACTGTTATGCCGACTGCCGAGGCACAAGCCGCGGCGGGTAGTCTTGCCGCGTTGAAAGTTGGTATTAATGATGCCAGCACAACATTGATGGCGAAATGGAAGTTCTTGACGTTGGTTATTTGTATGATGGCTGGTACAGCGTCATTGCCACATGTTCTTATGCGTTACTTTACGACGTCGTCAGTAAAAGCCGCGCGTCAGTCCGTGGGTTGGTCACTTCTGTTCATCTTCATGCTTTACTTTACAGCCCCGGCTTTGGCGACATTCACCAAGCTTTCACTGCTTGATCCGAATCTGGCTACAGGCATTATCGGCAAGTCGATTGCCGATGTGAACGCGCTGGAATGGGTTCAGAAGTGGAGCAATGTTGGCTTCCTGAAAATCTTTGATGGCAATGGCGATGGCATTTTGCAGATCAATGAATTTTTCATGAAGGGTGATATTGTGGTTCTGGCAACGCCAGAAATTGCAGGTCTGCCTTATGTCATCTCCGGCCTTGTGGCTGCTGGTGGTCTGGCGGCTGCGATGTCAACAGCTGACGGTTTGCTTCTGGCGATCGCGAATGCTTTGTCACATGACCTTTACTACAAGATGATTGATCCAAAGGCTGATACCAAAAAGCGTCTGATCGTTGCACGTATTCTGTTGCTGGCGGTTGGTGCTACGGGTGCCTATGTGGCGTCACAGGGTCTGACGACTATTCTGGGTGCGGTTGCATGGGCGTTCTGCTTTGCAAACTCAGGCTTGTTCTTTCCGCTAGTCCTTGGTGTCTGGTGGAAACGGGCAAACCGTGCAGGTGCCGTTGCAGGTATGGTCGGTGGCTTTGGTGCTGGTGCATGGTATCTGTATATGGTGCAGTTCGGTGGTATGACGCCATGGCTTGGCCTAGACGGTCTGCGATTTGGTATGATCGGTATGCCGGTCAGCCTGATCCTGATGGTTGTGGTCAGCTTGGCTACCGAGGAGCCGGATGAGGAAACCCAGAAGATGGTTGACGAAATCCGTATTCCGAAAGGTAAAGCTGTGCTGGACGCATCGCATTAATCGGTTATTTGACTGATTATGTCTAACGAATGAAAGGGGCGGGGGCTTTTCCCCGCCCTATTTTTTGCTACTGTAAACGGACGTGTTACGAGGCATAAAGAATTTAAAGAAGCAAGTAGGGAATGCTGATTATGGAAAGTGGCTTTTCAACAATCGTCCTGATAATGGACTATCTGATGGGCGCGGCTATGTGGACTTTGATTGGCCGCTTTGGCATGTCGCTTTTTGTCGCCGAAAATTCAGATTTCTTTTTCATGAAAGCCTTCATTAAAATTACCAACCCGATGCTGATCGCCATGCGCCGATTAACCCCACCATTTCTGATTGACCGAATGAAACCGCTCTATGTGGCCTGGTTTCTCTATATGATCAGATTTTATATTATGCCGGCTGTGTTGGGCTATGATGTGATGGGGATGTTATCGTTTCCCCTTGAGTCTGATGTGGCGTTAATAATTTATGATTTTGGACAAATTTTCAGATAAAACTAAATGATGCCTATGTGGTAATAACCAGTTGGTTTGGGAGACTGATCAATGAGTGCATATACATCTCTTTTTGCAAAGGCTGCCAGTGACAGTCAGGGGTTCTGGCTTGAGGCTGCGAATGGCATTGATTGGGTGTTGCCACCATCATATGCGCTTGATGAAACGCGCAAGCCGTTTTACAGTTGGTTTCCCGATGGGGTTATGAATACATGCTTTAATGCTGTTGACCGGCATGTGATGGCTGGTCGTGGCGCGCAAAATGCGTTGATATATGACTCGCCTATCACCGGAACGGGACGCAAACTTACTTTTGCCGAGCTTCAGCAAAAAACAGCTCAATTCGCCGGAATGCTGCAATCTTTTGGTGTGGAAACTGGTGACCGTGTCATTATCTATATGCCGATGATCCCTGAAGCGGTGATTGCCATGCTTGGATGCGCGCGTATGGGGGCTGTGCATTCGGTGGTATTTGGTGGTTTCGCCGCGGCTGAACTTGCCAAACGTATTGATGATGCAACACCAAAAGTCATTATCAGCGCCTCTTGTGGGCATGAGCCGAACCGCATTGTCGAATATAAACCCCTGCTGGATGCGGCGATTGACATGTCTGAACACAAGCCGTCGCATTGTGTGATTGTCCAGCGTGATGCCTTGAAGGCCGAGCTTGTTTCGGGGCGTGATTTTGAATGGCATGACGCACATGATGGGGTGGCCGAATTACCGCCTGTGCCATTGGCAGCATCGGCGCCACTTTATATTCTTTATACCTCAGGCACTACAGGCCAGCCAAAAGGTATTGTCCGTGATAATGGTGGCCATGCTGTAGCACTAAACTGGTCGATGTCAGCCATTTATGACATGAGCCCCGGCGAGGTTTACTGGGCGGCGTCGGATATTGGCTGGGTCGTCGGGCATTCCTACATTGTCTATGCCCCTTTGCTGTTCGGATGCACCAGTGTTCTGTTTGAAGGCAAGCCCATTGGAACGCCTGATGCAGGTGTGTTTTGGCGGGTGATTGCCGAGCATAAGGTCAAAGTGCTGTTTACAGCACCGACTGCTTTCAGGGCGATCAAGCGGGCTGATCCAGATGGTGCACTTATGAAAGAACATGATCTTTCATCGCTGGAATATCTGTTTCTTGCTGGCGAACGTGCCGATCCAGATACGGTCACTTGGGCTGAAAAAAAATTGAATGTGCCGGTTATCGATCATTGGTGGCAAACCGAGACGGGGTGGTCGATCTGCGCCAATCCCATGGGCATCGAAAAACTGCCTATTAAACTGGGATCACCTTCGGTGCCGATGCCAGGTTATGAGATTGATATTCTTGATTCAGAAGGGGCGATTGTGCCGCCAGGTGAGTTGGGAGCTATCGCGATCAAATGGCCTTTGCCGCCATCTGGTATGTCAACAATCTGGGGTGCTGATGACGCGTTTGTGGAAAAATACTTCACCACGTTTCCGGGATATTATGAGTCGGGTGATGCTGGTTTTAAGGATCAGGACGGTTATGTCTATATTATGTCGCGAACCGACGATGTGATTAACGTTGCAGGGCACCGGCTTTCGACAGGGCAATTAGAAGAGGTTTTGGCTGATCATCCCGATATTGCCGAATGTGCTGTTATTGGTGTTGCTGATGAATTAAAAGGTCAGTTACCGCTAGGCATGATCTGTCTTTATCCAAATTGCCAGCGTCCGGCTGAGGATATTATTGCCGAGGCGATTGCGCTTGTAAAAGAGCGTATCGGACGGGTGTCGGCCTTTAATCTGGTTATTGTTGTCGAACGTTTGCCCAAAACGCGTTCAGGAAAAGTATTGCGCAGTACGATGGCAAAGATTGCTGATGGACAGCCTTGGTCAACACCTGCAACAATTGATGATCCAGCTATTCTGGATGAAATAGCAGCGCAATTAAAGACGATTGGATATGCTGAAAACTCATAAATAGGGGACTACATGGACGCATCATCAGATACGCCTAATCGGGCTGGTGGACGATCATCACGCAGAGAAAAGCGTAAACTTCATGTGCCGTCCATGCTGCCGACGCTCGAAAGCCGATTGCCGCTGACAGAACCTATGGATGAGGACCAGATTGCCCGCATTGATGATGCGTCAATGTCCATTCTGGAAGAAGTTGGTGTTGTGTTTCGTGACCCTGTTGCGCTTGATGACTGGCGCAGTGCCGGTGCCCGCGTTGAGGGCGATCTGGTTAAATTCGACCGCGCACATATCCGCAGTCTGATAAGCTCGATACCCGAAACAATAACGCTTCATGCGCGTAACCCTGAAAACACGATCGGTCTAGGTGGCCGTAAATCAATGTTTATCCCGATGACGGGGGCGCCTTATTTGCGTGATCTTGATGATGAACGACGTTTGCCGACGCTCGATGATCTGGGGATGTTCCATAAATTAGCGCATATGTCGCCAGCCTTGCATTCATCAGCGCACCATATTGTTGAACCAATGGATCATCCGGTGCCGCACCGGCATTTGCAAATTACCTATTCTTCGATGAAATATTCGGACAAGACCTTCATGGGTATGACGACGTCGGGTAAAAATGGCGAAGATGTCATGGATATGTGCGATATATTGTTTGGCGCTGGATATCTTGAAGATCATGCAGTTGTTGTCGGTAATATCAATGGCAATTCGCCATTGGTGTGGGATGAAACGATGCTGGGCGCGATGCGTGCCTTTGTCCGGCGTAATCAACCGGTTCTGTGCTCGCCCTTTGTACTTGGTGGTGCCAATACGCCAGCTTCGACCGTGCCTGCGGTCGCGCAGTTGAATGCCGAAGCGCTTTCGGCACTTGCCTATACGCAGGTTGTACGAAAAGGGGCACCAGCGATCTATGGGCATTATCTATCAACTGTATCCATGCGATCAGGAGCACCGATGGCAGGAACGCCTGAAATTTCGCTGATGAATTTCATGATTGGTCAGATGGCCCGGTTTTATGGGGTGCCATGGCGCACTTCGAATACACTTGGTGGTGCCAAAACACTTGATGCGCAAGCAGGCTATGAAAGCGCAACAACCTTGATGGCTGTCTTGATGGCAGGCGCGAATTATATATGGCATTCGGCTGGTTGGAACGAGGCTGGCATGCATTGTTCGGTGGCCAAATTCATGGTTGATGCCGAACAATGTGCAATGGGCTATCGTATGGCTGAAGGGCTACGGTGGGACGATTTTGACGAAGCATTATCTGCCATTCGAGATATAGGACCAGGAGGTCATTATTTGGGTCATGCCCATACGCTTGAGAATTTTGAGCGTGCCTTTTTCATGCCGACACTGTTTGACAATAACTCATTTGAGCAATGGCAAGCAGAAGGTGCAAAGGATGTAACCGAGCGCGCGCTGACGTTGGCACGTCAGATGTTGAATGAATATGAAGAACCAAAGCTGGATGTGGCCATCAATGATGCCTTGCTTGACTATATTGCCCGCCGTGAACGCGAAATTCCCGAAGATAAGGGGTTAAATGAAACCTATTAGGCTTTTATGCTGTCAGACTTCTTTGCCAGCGCGCCATTCGCGGTATTTGATCGTCAGGGTGGCACCAATTGTTGCAAAGGGCTCCATAGGTAGTTTTTTGGGTTGTGGGTAGGATAGCATACGTTCTAGGATTTGATGGTTGTCTTGCAGATTGCCAGTAACAAGATCAGCTGCCACGATGCCTGATAATGTGCCGCGGGCGGTGCCAAGCCCATTTTGACAGCAGGCGGCGGTGATGCCGTCTTCAATCGGACCAAAGGCAGGCACATCATTCAGACTGAGGCATAATTTACCCCCCCAGCTATATTCCATATCTATATTGCCCATGCGTGCAAAGCGGTCAGCGAAGCTTCGTTCATGGTGCGTGCGCTTGGCAGTGGCAACATGGTCTGACACTTCCATAGAGCTTACAAAACTGGCCTGATTTCGCACAATGATCCGGTCACCGGAGCGTCCTGATATGCGGCGTATCGTACTGCCGACAGGGTCTGACGGGGTAATGCCCCAGCGGGGTGTGCCGCCAAGCTTGCGAACCTCTTCTGTGTTCAAGGCACGGGTCATTGAAGCGTAAAGGAAAATATGCATCAGCCGTCTTTTGAAAAAGCCAAAGCTTTGCGCATGGCCATTGACCGCCATGATGATTTGGGGCGCCGTGATTGAGCCAGCGGGGGTCTTGACTTGCCAGTCAGGCCCTGTGCGGTTCAGTGATATGACAGGGCTGTTTTCAAAAATATCAACTTTGTTTTGAAGGCCATCACGAAGCCCACGCACATAGGCGGTCGGGTGAAGCATCGTCGTGCCAGGTGTGAAAAGCCCCTGATGGTAATAATTGCTGCCTGATAGTTCTTGCATCTGCTGCGCATCAAAAATTTCATAGGTTTCGCCCAGATTTTGCAGATGATCGGCATAGGTCAGATTATGCGCAACGCCTTTGGCGGTGGCGGCACCGTTGACCTTGCCAGTTTGTACAATGGTTTCGGCATCCAATCCATATTCATCGGCGGCATCAAGCGCGAAATCTATGGCACGGCGGTTCATCGCTATTTGAAGCTGGTCTTCATTATTGTCGCCAGCATAGTCTTTGGATGACAGCACATGTGGCAGATCAATCATGAAGCCAGAATTGCGTCCGGCAGGGCCCTCACCAATACGTCCAGCTTCAAGCACGGCAATTTTTGTGCTGTTTGTGTCTTTTATACCTTTTGTGTTGGGGATTAGCTGTGACAAACGCCGCGCCGCTGACAGGCCAGCAAAACCACCCCCAATCACCAGCCAGTCGGCAGTCATATTCTTATTCAAAGGCTGTGCGGGTTTGTCATCTGGTAGTATCGCGTTCCAGCCTGATATGCCCGGATTATGGGGTAGGTTCTTGATGGTTATCTTGCTGATCATGAATGGCAAAACCTAGATAGCTGATTATGAGGACTTACAATCATGTATTTATATTGATTGGTAAATAATTTTCATTTCATAAGATCGTTTTTTGAGTGTTTATGATAGTTTAGGACTTGTATTAAGTGCATTTTAAGCCATTATCACTAACAAAGTATTTATTCAGTTTTTGGGAGACTAGAAATGAAACAAAACGGAGTTCTACTAGGGGTTCTAGGCCTAGTTGTAGGTGGTGCTGTCGGCTACCTTATGGGTAGTGGACAGAAGGAAATTGTTGAAGTCGAAAAAATTGTTGAGGTTCAGGTTCCTGCTCCAACAACAGTAAGAATTGGAACGCTTCTTGGTTATACAGGCCCAATCGAATCACTAACGCCAGATATGGCGTCTGCTGCTGAGCTTGCGATGAAGGAAGTTACCGATTCAGGTGCATTTATGGGCGGTTCTTCTGTGACCTCAGTTCGGGGTGACTCGACTTGTATCGATTCGGCGGCTGCCACTGCGACGGCTGAACGTTTGATCACGTCAGATGGCGTTAAAGCCATTATGGGTGCTGACTGTTCGGGTGTAACAACAGCAATTCTGCAGAATGTTGCTATGGCCAAAGGTATCGTGATGGTTTCACCATCAGCCACATCACCAGCATTATCGACGCTGGAAGATAATGGTCTGTTTTTCCGGACCGCACCATCAGATGCGCGTCAAGGTCAAGTTGTTGCAGAAATCCTGAATGAAAAGGGTATCAAGTCTGCTGCCATGACCTATACCAATAATGATTATGGTAAGGGCCTCGCAGACAGTATCCAGATGAATTTTGAAAAACTGGGTGGCAAAATCACCATTTCAGCTTCGCATGAAGATGGCAAAGCCGATTATGGCGCAGAAGTTGCCGCACTAGCCCAGGCTGGTGGTGAAGTATTGGTCGTTGCTGGTTACCTTGACCAAGGCGGTAAAGGTGTCATTCAGGCGTCATTGGATACAGGTTCA
>NZ_CBFHNB010000047.1:0-18224 GCF_965657105.1 Puniceispirillum sp. (SeqCode) | reverse complement strand
TCGCTTATATTCTTTTTTCTGGTGATATTACTGATCGTTTCGGGGTCATATACATTCAGGCCGCTTATTTTACGCCCATGCAGGCTTTTGTCATCATCCAGAAAACCTATGATCTTAATCTCAACATTATGCGCAAGAGCTGCTGCCAACTCACGACCTGCCGCGCCCGCACCATAAATTAAAGCAGAATTAACTTTATTTTGTTTCAAATGTTCGCGATATAGACCACCAAGCCATAAACGGGCGCTCATGCGCGAGCTTGCTAGTAGAATGAATAATATAATTGGTTGAATGATACCAATCGTTCTTGGCACACCATTCATACCAATCACTGTAAAAATTGTTGCAAAAACCAAACCATACAAAGCGCATGCTTGAAAAACAGCAAACAATGCTGGCCCCCCTGAATAACGGAATACTGTTCGATACAGCCCCATCATCATGAAGATCGGAATGGATATAGTTACCGCACAAATAACAGCGGTAAGAGGGAAATGTTCGGCGGTTTGGGTAAATAATGGCAAAAAATCGCCAACGCGCAAATAGAAGGCCATCCATACAGACATTATAGCCAAAAGCGCATCAACAAGCATAACGACAAGCCGCTTGATTAAGCGTGGCAACGCGAGGATATGAAGACGAAGGTTATTTTCCATGGATATTAAAGTTATAATCCTGAGAGTGAAATTATTCGTAACAGAAAATCAATGCGAAATGTCTTTTCGGCCAGCCACTGCGTAGATGGTAAGTAGCATAATTTTAACATCAAACCAAAGTGATTGACGCTTTAGATATTCAGCATCCAACTGAATCTTGATGTCTAACGCAATATCATCGCGTCCATTCACTTGTGCCCATCCGGTAATGCCCGGACGCAGGCTATCAATGCCACGTTCATGCCGTCTTGAGATCAAATCGTCTTGATTAAACAAAGCTGGGCGTGGTCCGACCAGACTCATATGCCCACGCAAAACCGAGAAAATTTGTGGTAATTCATCCAAGCTCGTTTTGCGTAAAACATGACCAACCGGCGTTAAATAGGCCTCTGGGTTGCCAAGCTTGTCGGTAGCAAGCTCGGGGGTCTCAATGCGCATGGTTCGAAATTTAGGCATGTCAAACAAATTACTATGCCGCCCGACACGCTTAGAAATATATAGCACTGGACCCGGCGAAGTTGTTTTTACCAGAACAGCAATTAACAGGCAGGGGATAATTAATAACGCGCCCGCAAACAATGATAGCAGAATATCAAGACTTCGTTTGAGCATCTATAAAACTTCATCCCATACCGCAAAGGTTTCAGCTGCGATGATGCTTTGTGAAAATTCAGCTTCAACAATTTTGCGGCCGGCCTTACCCAGCTTAGCACATAATTTTGTATCTTGAAGCAACTTGATTAACGCCAATTCTAATGCTGTTTCATCGCCAAATGGCACCAAAAACCCATTTATGCCTTCACGGACAATTTCGCGACATCCTGGCACATCAAAAGCTACAACTGGCCTGGCACAGCTTGCCCCTTCGAGTAGAACTTTGGGCAGACCTTCGCGATATGATGGCAAACAAACGATTGATGATTGAGGATAGATATCGGGCATATCATCGCGTCGTCCCCAGCGTTCGACAGCGCCACTATCAACCCATTCCTGCACCTGATGTTCTTTAATTGAAGCGGCATTTTTAGGGTCTGGATCGCCAACCAGAACAAAACGGCAGTTAATATCTTTAGCTTTTATCCGTTTTGCCACCCTCACAAATTCAGCGATACCTTTATCCCATAATAGCCGAGCAGGCAGAATTACCATTGGCGTCTTGTTGGGCAGGGGGCTTGGGACAAAATCTTCAATTTCAACGCCTGATCCCTTAATAAGCCTTACTGTTTTTGACCGCGCAACACCTAGCTTTGTGAGTAATGCAATATCATCGTCATTTTGCAGAATGAATCGCGTTTTCTTGCCATTAATGACCCACCCAAGCAAGCGGGAGATAAGTGGGCGAAGCAGTCGTGCTTTCATTGAACCCGAACTGAAAATGAAACCTACGCCCCCCATCGCACTAACCCGTGGACAGTGATAAGCAAACTTGCCTGCTATGCCAGCATATAGGATTGGTTTTTGTGCTACTGCATGAATGAGATCAGGTTGCCAATACCGGAATAGTTTGGCTGCCTGCCAGACAGTGCCTAATTCGCCAAAGATATTCAGTGAACTACGGTTAAGATCCCAGTGAAAGAGTTTAATGCCTCTGGCTTCTAGCATGTCCCCATAAATGGTAACGCGTGTTAATAACCCCACTTCATAGCCAGCTTTGATGGCCGCGTCAGCCAAATGCAGACGATGTGAGATAAATGCCCAATCTTCTGATATTACGAACAACACCCGCTTCTTTGACATTATCTACATCCACTTTGTTCGTCACGCCAAGCTTCAAACATCAGAATATCCCAGATATAATAATGCCAGCTTCTGGCGCCAGACAAATGCTCATCCCATTTTTTTCGAATGGGGGTGGGATCAAAAAGGCCTACTTGTGCCAAGCGTTTTTCATCAAGCAGATGTTCAGCCCAATCACGCAAAGGACCACGCAACCATGTATCCAGAGGCACACCAAATCCCATTTTTGGGCGCTCAATAAGATGTTTCGGCACCCGGCGATATAAAAGCTCGCGCAAGCACCATTTACCAGTGCCATTGCGGATTTTCATATTCATGGGTAATTGCCATGCCGCCTCAATCACATTGTGATCCAGAAACGGGATGCGCGTTTCCAGCGAAACCCCCATCGCCGCACGATCAACCTTTACCAGAATATCGTCGGGTAAATAGCTGAGCATATCAAGATACATCATCCGTGCTTCAAACGGCATATCAACGGTTACTTCATGTGACGAGGTCAGCACCGTTTGCGGTTCCATACCCCCGCGTACGATGGCAGATGGATCAGGCCAGTGCGATACCAGATATGTATAAATGGCTTCCGGCGTCCGCGCCGACAGCATGCCTGCAGCCTTATGCAATTTGTCGCCCAGATTTTTCTGTCGATATTTTTGTGGTGCCATATTCATCAATGGTATCGTGATAGCGTTCCATGTTTTGGGAGACAGCATACCGATGCCCGTTCCCATTGCCGAACGCAAAGGATGAGGTACTTTATTCATCTTATCCCAGATAGAACGCCCCCAATTATAGCGGTTATAGCCGCCAAAGAGTTCATCACCTGCATCACCAGACAGGGACACCGTTACGTGCTCTCGTGCTATTTTTGACACTAGATAGGTTGGGATCTGTGATGAATCCGAAAATGGTTCGTCATATAAGCGTGGCAATTTCGGGATGACGTCAAGTGTTTCTTGCGCCGTAACATAAAGCTCATGATGGTCGGTGCCTATATGAGTGGCCACATCTCTGGCAAAGGGCGCTTCATCAAACTGCGCATCTTCAAACCCAATGGAAAAAGATTTCACCTTACGCTGGCTCTGTTCGGCCATTAGCGCGACGATCAATGATGAGTCAACGCCGCCTGACAGGAACGCCCCAAGAGGCACGTCGGCTTGCATTTGTAATCCGACCGCGCGGCTCAATACTTTATCGAGGTGATTAAGCGCCTCAGCCTCTGAACCAGCAAAAGGGTTAGCCTTGCCATTAGAGACCTTGCTATCAAGTGTCCAGAAAGGAACTGGAACAGCGTCAATCGTAGTGGTATCAAGCCTGACAAATGAACCCGGTGGTAATTTGCCGATGCCATCGTAAATTGAATGCGGCGCGGGACTATAATTATGCCGTAAATAAAGACATAGGGCATTACGGTTAATATCAGAGGTAAATTCGTTATGAACACGAAGCGCCTTTAACTCAGACCCAAATAACCAGACGTTATTTTGCCGACCAAAATAAAGGGGCTTTTCGCCAATGCGGTCACGCGCCAGATATAGCGCTTTTTCATGTTGATCCCAAAGTGCGATCGCAAACATGCCGATGAATTTTTGTAGGGCTTTTTCCAGCCCATAAACCTCAATACAGGCAAGGGCTGTTTCAGTGTCCGAATGGCCACGCCAGTCATATCCGTTGCCAGATGCTTCTAATTCATCTCGTAATTCAACGTGGTTATAAATTTCGCCATTATAGGAAAGTATATAGCGACCTGATGCTGACAACATCGGCTGATGCCCAGCTTCAGACAAATCAACAATCGAAAGACGCCTATGCGCTAGTGCAATCCCAGCGGCATCATCAACCCAAACGCCAGCATCATCGGGGCCGCGATGGATGATGGCCTGTGCCATATCTTGGGCGAGCTTTGTTCCCGCAGTGGCGTCAAAACCATTCGGGTCAAAAAATCCGGCAATGCCACACATTAGGCCGATACGCCTTTGGTCGGGTTCGAGTTCGAATTTCTATATGATTTCAAAGACAAAATATCAGCCTACTCAGCATCATTGACTGGTTTAAAGCCACTGCTTTTCAGCAAGGCATTTCCTTTTGCCGCAACCAAATCTTCAGCGGCCATTTCCTTGACTAAGTCATTAAAGCTAATTTTCGGAACCCAACCAAGTTTTTCACGCGCCTTAGTTGCGTCTCCCAGCAAGGTCTCAACTTCAGTAGGGCGGTAATATTGTGGATCAACAGCGACAATAGGTTTGCCAATAAAATTACTATCTGCATTATTCGTCCAATAGGCTACCTCATCGACACCATCACCCTGCCATTCAATATCCATATCAAGTTCTGCTGCTGCTACATTCACAAAATCGCGAACACTATGTTGAACACCAGTAGCGATCACAAAATCTTCTGGCGTATCTTGTTGGAGCATGAGCCATTGCATCTCAACATAATCGCGTGCATGTCCCCAATCGCGCAAGGCATTCAGATTCCCAAGATATAGACAATCCTGCAAACCGAGCTTTATACGCGCAAGCGCACGTGTGATTTTTCGTGTGACAAAGGTTTCACCGCGAATAGGACTTTCATGATTGAACAAAATGCCATTACAGGCATACATTCCATAGGCCTCACGATAATTTACAGTGATCCAATAGGCGTAAAGTTTTGCCACTGCATAAGGGCTTCTTGGATAAAATGGTGTGGTTTCACTTTGCGGCGACTCCTGCACTAGTCCGTAAAGTTCAGATGTTGATGCTTGATAAAACCTAGTTTTCTTTTCCATGCCCAGCATACGTATGGCTTCAAGGATACGTAATGTGCCAAGCGCATCTGAATTAGTGGTATATTCAGGCATTTCAAAACTGACAGCAACGTGACTTTGCGCTGCCAGATTATAAATTTCGTCCGGTTGTGTTTTCTGGATAATGCTAGTCAGAATTGAACTATCAGTCATATCGCCATGATGCAGAAAAAAATTCACATCTTTTTCATGCTGATCTTTATACAGGTGGTCAATACGGTCTGTATTAAACAGACTTGAACGGCGTTTCATGCCATGAACGACATAATCTTTTGCCAGTAAAAATTCAGCAAGATAAGCACCATCCTGTCCGGTGATACCTGTAATCAATGCCGTTTTTTTTGCTTTATTCATATCAAATCCTGTGCATCATTTATATTCGGTATTAGGTTCATTGCTGCTTCAAAAAATCATCAAAAGCGCGCTGCAAACCATCGACCAAATCAATTTTGGGTGCCCAACCTAGCCTCTGGATTAGCGAACTATCGATCAATTTACGTGGTGGCCCATCAGGCTTGCTGACATCGTATTTTATATCGCCCTTATAGCCAACTAGCTTGGCAATTGTTCTTGCAAGCTCGGCGATTGAGATATCATAACCAGCACCAACATTGATATGTGAAAGCATTGGTTCAGTGCTCTCATCATAGGCTTGTTTATCTACATTCATGATATGAATACAGGCTAATGCCATATCATCAACAAACAGAAATTCGCGCTTTTGTTTACCGCTACCCCAGATGAGGATTTCACTGGCACTATTGATTTTGGCTTCATGAAACCTTCTAATTAATGCGGGGACAACATGGCTACCCATCGGGTCATAATTATCACCTGGCCCATAAAGATTGGTTGGCATGACACTGCGATAATCAATGCCATGCGAATCTGCATATTGACGATTATAACTTTCACATAGTTTGATACCAGCAATTTTGGCAATGGCATAGGGCTCATTCGTTGGCTCTAAGGCTCCCGATAATAGGGCATTTTCCTGCATCGGCTGGGGCGCCAGCTTGGGATAGATACAACTTGATCCTAAAAATAATAACCGTTTAACCCCAACGCGAAATGCGGCATCTATAACATTCGCTTCAATCATCAGATTTTGATAAATAAAATCAGCTGGCCATGTATTATTGGCGTATATGCCGCCTACCCTTGCCGCCGCCATATAGACTTGATCAGGCTTTTCAGCTTCGAAGAATGCGCGCACATCAGCCTGATTGGTTAGATCAAGGTCTGCTCGATTACGTGTTATGATCTTATCTTTACCGTGGCCAGCGTCAACAAGCTGGCGAATTATAGCACTGCCGACCATTCCATTATGGCCAGCAACAAATATTTTATCATTCTCAGTCATGATTAATCCGTCTTCACATTCTTATACATTTTCATAAAACATGCCCGAAAATCAGCGGCTATTTTGCCAATTTCATAATGCGTTTCAATACGGTTGCGCGCATATTTGGATAATACCAGTTTCTTTTTGTCCGTTAGTGACAATATTTCGATGGTGGCTTTGGCCAGCGCATCCATATCACCTGCCGCGACAACCTTGCCTGTGTCAGCAATAATGGTTTTGCAATCACCTACGTCAGTAGCAACGCACGGGGTGTCACATGCCATCGCCTCACCAAGCACATTTGGAAAGGCCTCGCCATGCGCGCTTGATAATAGCACATCAATCCCATTCATAATCGATGCAATATCATTTTGCGCACCCAGAAGATATGTTTGGCGCCTAAGCCCTGCTTCATCAATCATCGCCACTAATTTTTGATTATCGCTGGTGATATCAGTGCCAGCCAATACAAAACATGCTGTGGGCAAGGCAGCATGAATAGCCTGCGCGGCCTTAAAGAATCCAGCATGATTTTTGACTAGGTCAAAGCGCGCAACCAGCCCAATAAGAAGTGTTTTATCATCCATATTGAGCGAAGCTCGAAAAGCTGAACGCAAGGCCTTATCTGATTTGAAATGGTCAAGATCAAAGCCATTTGGGATCACTTGTATCTTATCGGCATTATATCCAGCCGCGATATGCGATTGACGCGCCACAGTTGAATTGCTGATAATCAAACATGGTAGGCGTGACGATAAAAGCGCACAGGCTTTGACCACAAACAAAGTGGACAGCTTATTGTAATCCCGCGCCAGATTGGTTTGGCGAATGCTCCAGACTATATGACGAATCCCTGCCAGCTTACCCATGATGCCTGCCGCAAGATCGGCGTGATACATCCAGCTATGTATCAGATCGGGTTTAAAGGATCGGATCAAACGATAAAGACCGAAAATACGCACCCATGTTATAAATGAACGGCTTATACCCAGATGCTCTAGCTGATGCCCATATGCCATCAGCGCGGGTGATCGGGCACCAGGCCCAAGCAAACTGACCACCATAATTTCATCTTTGGCAAATGCTTCCTGAGCCAGTAATTTAACCAACATTGCCTCAGCACCGCCAGCACCAAGACCCGTAATAACGAACATCAACCGCATGCCAATACCTTACGGAACTCGTTTTCATATTGTTGGGCAACTTTTGGCGCTGCTAATTGATCCGTAATGTCAGTTGATAGCGTCTTTACCGTTCTATCTGAAAAAGTAACGATTGATGCAGCAAGGCTCTCTGCCGTTATATCCGAACTAATTATGCACCCATCAATATTGCTAAGAAATTCAACAACCCCTCCGGGTGCGGGCGTCGCAATGACAGGGGTACCAAGAGCTACTGACTCTAAAACAACATTGGGCATTCCTTCAAACCGTGAAGATAGGATAAATGCATCCGCCTGCTTGAAGAATGGATATGGATTTGATTGGAACCCCAAAAACGAAACTTTGTTCTCAACACCTAATCCCTTGGCCTTTTGCACCAGCTCTTTACGAAGAACACCGTCACCAATGATCATGAGTAAGACGTTATCGAGATTTGCAAGCGCCAACGCATCAATCAAGATGTCGAACCCCTTTTGAAAATCGAGGCGGCCACAGGCAACGAATGTCAAAACTGAATGTTTAGGGGCTGTGCCCGCTTCCGCTAATGACCTGATCTGATTAACATTTACCGGATTTGGAATGACGACAGCTTTTGTGGCTGGAAATCCATATGTTTTTATAAGATCGTTTTTCATTTCAGAACTTTGGCAAACGACCCTGTCGAAATGTCCATAAAATAATATATAAAGGCGTTGCCATACCGCGCTTAAGTTAAATAATAATACATTTTTGGAAATTATATTGCTTTCTCGTGCAATGAATTTGACGTTACGAGGAAACAAAAACCTGAATATGGACAGCATCAGGTTGAGATGGCTTAAGTTGGAAAAAATTAATGCGGGCCGTTCTTTCCAGACCAGCCGAATAATGGCAAATAAAGCTGAACGAACGCGCGTCTTGCCAAGCGTTATTATACGCACATCTTTTGGAATCTGGTCAGCAAGTGCACCCTTACCGTCATCCAGCACAACCAGCGTATAGCTATAATCACGGCGATCAAGATGCTCTAATAACGTCAAAGCAACACGCTCAGCGCCGCCAGCATTCACATTCGGAATGATAAAGAAAATCTTTTGACGTCGGTCATTCATCTAAGCTGGCTTCTTGTTTTGGGTCGAAAAGATAGAGCACAAAGCCAACAGGCATAGCTGTGATCCAGACTAGACGGGCGCGCCAATGGGAAAGGCGCCCGATTTGTGTTACTAAGCTATCCTTCTGATGAAACGAATAACGCGCAGCTTGAATACCAATTTTGCATATAGCCAAAGGCGCATGGATCAGATAGTCAATATCGGCATCCAGCATCTGCGCGTAAAATGTGCGCACTGGCGAGATGTTGGCAGGTGATCGTTGTGAAAGCTGGTCGTCCGCCCCCTGATAATAATCACGAACTATATCGTTTACAAAACGTGTTTTATACTGCCGCCCAATTGCATTCCATATCAATCCTTCGGGGACAAAGCGCATATTTTCTAGTTTTGGAAAGGGAAAGTGTCTTAACACCTCAGTGCGATGAAACCCCCATTTTTCACCTCGGATACCAAATCGATAATAAATATCGGCAGAATTTGAATCAAAAATATTTTCCGGAAATTTATCACCAATGATTTTTCCTTGTTCGTCAGCGCATAGGCCTGTCACACCAGTGAACCTTGGTCTTTGCGCATCAGGTATGGCACGCCAGTGACTATGAAATGTTTCGAGCGCATTTGCCGGAAACCCATCATCCGAGTCAGCGATCAAGAATAAATCGCCTTTTGCCAATCTTATACCGTGATTTATCGCAACGTGCTTACCGCTATTGGGCTGGAATTCATACCGAATTGAAACCCGCCTTTCGGCAATCCAGCCATCAATAAGTTGCTTGGTATTATCGCTAGACCCGTCATCAATTATCAGCCATTCAAAATGGGTAAATGTCTGGTTGCATAGACTATCATAGACACGAGACAGAGTGTGTGCACGATTATAGGTTGGTGTAAAAACGGTAAAAATCATGTGCGTTTAAAGAGAATATGTGCGTGATAGGTTGTTCAGAATACAGATAACATCAATAATTTTTAGCAATAAAAATATCATGCTCAATTTGCCAGGAAAACTTGTTGCGTCTAGCCCAGTCAACCAATGAATCTAGAGGTGGGTAGTCACTTTCATCTTTAGCAGATGTTTGGTACAGCGGAAAACATCGCACATCATCGATCAGCACCGAAACCCTAACAAAACGATCAAGATATTTTTCAATATAATCAAGCTCTAGCGCTACAGGGCATTCACTATCGCCCTTGAACGTGATGCCACCTGAATAATGCCCATCCAGCCAGAAATTTATATCTCCAGACAGCGTTGGTAACAATTCAGGAAATGTTTCTTCACTTGTACCTTTCAAGGTGTTTATTTTTGACAGATTACGAAACCGGTGGCTTGCCATTTTATGAAGCTCTCCCTCAGGTTCAATCGTATATAAATTTGCTGAAAAGCTAGCTAAAAACGCACTTGTATTTCCCAAAAAAGTGCCAGTTTCAACAAATGTGGCATTATGAATTGTATGGCGGAACAACACTCTGCGCTTTACCCAATCAGGGCTATTGCCCGAAAACCCATTTTTAAACCAGTTATAAAAATCTCTAATTGGGGCGTAAGCATGGGAGAATAGCCAAGACGTTCGAAGAAACATTTTCATTTGTTAGCCTTTATATTGGTGGGTACAAATAGTCATTTTGCGCCAACCAACTTGCCTTTTTCTAGGTGAAATATTCTATCGCATTTTTCAATCGTTGATAGGCGATGCGCAATGATTATCAAAGTGCGTTCCCCTTGCATGTCATAAATTTCTTCCATTAATGCGGCTTCAGTTTTGGTATCCAACGCACTAGATGCCTCATCCAGAACAAGCACTGACGGATTATGATACAAAGCCCTTGCGACCCCTATGCGTTGCCGTTGGCCACCAGACAGTCTTACACCGCGTTCACCTACGGTTGTATTGATACCATCTGGCATGGAATCAACAAATTCGTTTAATTGTGCCTGTCTGATAGCGCGGTCTATTTCGGTATTGTTGATTTCATCTTCTGGTACACCAAAGGCTATATTCCGCCGCAAGGTTTCATCGGATAGAAAAATATGCTGCGGCACATAACCAATATGATCCTGCCATGTCCTCAATCCACTATGAGCGTCCACATCATCAATAAGAATTCTTCCAGATGTAGGAGGCAACAATCCCAAAATAACATCGACCAAAGTGCTTTTGCCCGCCCCACTTGTGCCAACAATACCGACACTTTCACCTTTGTTGATCTGTAAGTTAATATCCATAATCGATGGCGAAGCTGTTGAAGGATACTGATAGAAAAGCTGATCTAATCTTATCTCACGCTCAAAAGAAATTTTATTCATCTCTGAATGATCTGCTGGTTCTGTTCTGTGCAACTCTTCATCCATCAAATCAATCACGGCAACGCTGTAACGAAGCGCCTGTAAAGCCATTAAAATACGGTTGGCCGAGGGGATAATGCGAAAGGCTGCAGCACCAAAAACGCCTAATATGGGTAAAATCTGACTCGCATCAGCACCGCGCATAACCAAAAAAATGACCAGAAACGCCAATCCGGCAACAGCAACAATTTCAAGCCAGATGTAGGGTAACTGAGATAATGTAAGTTGCTTTCGCTCAATATATGAACTTTGCCAGTTGAAATGGGAATATTGATCAAGAAACTCCTGCTCTTTTCCAAGTAATTTGGCATCCTTTATGCCGCCTAGCGCTTCCTGTGCTTTTTGGATGCGTTTACCCTCAAACTGTTGACGTGCCTGCCCCCAACGCATCAACCGTATGCGTGTGATATATTGAAATGCCGCCATTGATATCCCAACGATGACCATGAGATAAAACGCACCTGATGGTTCAATATAGATCAGCAAAGCAACAATCGCGATGACGACAGATAATTCAGAAAATAGTCTGACCGACGGTATCAAGACATTAGCGACAAATTGCTGGGTTTCGATGGTGATATTGCGTATAAGGTTTCCAGTATTGTTCTGGATATGAAATTCATACCCAACATGCAGATAGGAATTAAGCAACTCATCGGATAAAGCCGATTTTATATCATAGATATATTCGGACTGACGCCAGATCATGAAAGCAAGATACAGGCCTTTGATAAGATAGGCCATACCCAGCACGAGCATGCCGCCAACCATTAATTCGATTTGGCTAAACTCATTAAGCATGGATCCGAAATAATACAGCACATCGTTGTTAATAAAATTTTCAGGATTCATAATCACTGACAGCACCGGCAAAATCAAACCAAGCCCAAGCGTTTCGAGGCCAGCGCCAATGATTGTCAAAATGACAATCATGATACTTTGCAGCCTATATTTCTGTGGCAATAAGCCCCAGATAACAACAAATCTAAAATGGCGTGAAACAGGCAAAGGTAAAACCTTCCGTCAAAATTTCATATTGTAGTAAATGTATTAACTGCTATGAAGGGTTTGGGTAAAATGACTACATTAGAGGGTCAAATGACATCAGTCGCATGTGTAATTTTCACCTGTAACAAGAATTTTGACATCTTAAACACTTGTATGCCAACCATGCAGATAATAATAGATGCCTATGATTGCTTTGTTGCCACAGATAGTTTTTCAAAACAGCAGATTGATACGATACAAAGCCGTTACCAGGGGGCTTTTCAGATTGTTCAAGCGGGTGAAAATGCCAGCTGGATCAAGGTGGCTAACGTTATCACAAACATCTTAGAGCAAAAAGGGTATGACGGTTTTATCTGCATCCTTGATGATTTCTATTTTTCCCATATTGATGAAACAAAGCTGCTAGCACTGACTAATGCTGTCAAAGCTGACGCAGTTGATTATGTGCGCTTAGTTGATGAAAAACCAAGGCTATCGAAGATATTTGTCAATTCAACTGCCACCAGCCATCCGAAAATTAAATCACTTTTTAGAGTTCCTGCTGATAACCCATATAAACATTCGCTGTCATTATCATATTGGCGCGTCAGTTATTTTGAAAGTTTGATGAATATGGGTCTATCAATCTGGGACTTTGAAACTATTAATCCCATAGGGGAAACTATCCTTTATTATACCCCAGATACGATATGCAAATATCAGCATATTGTCGAAAAAGGACGCATGGCACCTTTTGCCAAAAAAATGTTTGCTAACGCTAATATGCTTGGTGATGAACGCGGAATCGAGAGTTATATAGAATATGCCATAAAATGGGTGCGATCTAATCTGGTCTTCTTTGTTTTTGGATATTTTTTCATGAATCGCCGGTTACGTAAATCGCGTGGTTCATCTTCTGGATAGATTATAAACGCGCATCAGACTCGCGCGCATCAAGCATATATTTCATATCAAATAAAACGTGGTTTTCTTTGCCGTATGAACGGATTGCATGTGCGCCTAAAGTGGCAAATTGACTATGGCCAACAGCGATGATGACGGCATCATATGCACCCTGCATAGGTTGTTCTATACAATTACCCGCCAGACCTGCTGGCACGTCACCTACGACAACCCATGGATCATGCACATCAACGACGCATTTATAATCGGCAAGATGCTGAACAAGGTCAAAGACCTTTGAATTGCGCGTATCAGGACAATTTTCTTTGAAGGTTAGTCCCAGCACCAGCACGCGCGCATCAGAAACGTTGATATTTTTATTCTGCATCGCCTGAACAAGCCGGTCGGCAACATGCTGGCTCATCCCATCATTCAGCCGCCGTCCTGCCAGAATAATTTCTGGATTATATCCCACCTGTTGGGCTTTATGCGTCAGATAATAGGGATCAACACCTATACAGTGTCCCCCAACAAGGCCTGGCCGAAATGGCAAAAAGTTCCATTTTGTGCCTGCCGCTTTCAAAACCGCTTCGGTATCAATATCAAGCTTGTCAAAAATGACAGCAAGTTCATTAATCAGCGCAATATTAACATCACGCTGGGTATTTTCGATGACTTTTGCGGCTTCAGCCACCCTGATGCTTTCGGCTTTATAGGTGCCAGCTGTAATAATGCCCGCATAAAGATCGTCAATTAGATCGGCAATATCTGGGCTGGAACCAGATGTGACTTTGACAATATCTGTGACGCGGTGCTGTTTATCGCCCGGATTAATGCGTTCAGGGCTGTAACCAAGATGAAACACATCATCACTATCGACCGCATTGGCGGCGTAAGACAGCCCCGATTGCTGTGCCAGAACAGGCGCGCAATCATCTTCTGTAGCGCCTGGATATACGGTTGACTCATAGATAACAATGTCACCAGCCTTCAACAACGAACCCACAAGTTTTGATGCGGATAAAAGCGCCGACATATCAGGGGTTTTTGCTGCATCAACCGGCGTTGGCACAGTTATGATATAGCAATTACAATCTTTGAGATCATCGGCATCATTAGTAAAGCGCAAACCTGTTGCAGCTTCTAGTTCGGCGGCATCTAGTTCACGGGTACGGTCATTGCCGCCTTTGAGTTCGGCAATCCGGTTCTCGTCAATATCAAAACCAGCGACCTCGCGTGATGTGGCAAATTCAGCCGCCAGTGGCAAACCAACATAGCCAAGGCCAATGACGGCCAGTTTAATGTCGTTGACGTTTGTGATTGTCATAAATAACCGATACCCAAATTAAACTGCCACTGACAGCCTATAGCTTTTCAAGATTTTGCTGTGGCATGTCAACGTGCGATTTCTGCCCCATAAAATCGAATAATATCCGCAAACGATCTGATTTGCTTATCGTCTCAACTCTACCCACAAATTCAGCAAAAGCCCCAGTCAATATACGTACATCATCACCAACAGCAAGTGATGCGGGTGCCATAAGACAATTCTTCTCATCACAACGATTTTGCAATACCGAGATAAGTTGTGTTGGCACCGTTGATATATGGCCAGAGCCAAAGGAAACCAAGCGAGAAATGCCATGCGTCGCATTCAGCTTACGAACATCGCCACTTGCCGGATTCATGTGAACAAAACAATAGCCAGGAAACAGTTGAATGATTTGTTGTTTGAATTGTGAGGCACCACGAACAGTCTCACGCTGCATTGGGCAGAAATGAACAAACCCCTGTCGGTCTAAATTGCGTTGCGCCTTGGCAAGCGCATTTGGTTTTAATTGCGCCGCCACCCACACATGCGCCTCTTTTTCATCCGTAATCATAATCAAAGATTATTTCACTTCTTTGCCTCAGCCTCAAGCGTGCCTTGCAATTCGGCAATTTCTTGTTCCAACCGTGCATATTCGGCGCGCTTATGTTGGATAAACTCACGCGTCAGGTTAAGGCGCGCCTGAATGCCTTCTGGGGTTAACACATATAAGTAACCTGCTTTGTTAGATGATTTGTAAAACCGGTCAAGCTTTACAAACCCTTTTTCAATGAGCGCATTAATACAAAAATTTGTTGCGCCAAGGCTGATTTTCAATTCGCGCGCCAGATCGCGCTGACTGATGTCAGCCTTACCATCCAGTGCCTGCAAAATCTGCAGCATTGTCTCGTCACTTCGTTTTAAATTTGACATGATTTTTGATTTTTTATAGCTACCGCACGGCGGGTGAATCAGCTCACAAACCGTGCTTTGCCATTTAGCGTTCATAATATGAACATGATTGATAAAATTAGTAAAGTAATGATAATTATACGCATTCATGACTAGGTATCTATTTGTCTTCGCGATACAGATTAGTGGCCGCAAGGCTCAGGGCCAGCGCACTCCACATGAAGATATTATTCCATTGTCCAAAGAAATCTGCGGTTGATGCGATTGGAAAAAACAGTCCCAGAGGAATGACAAAGGCGGTGGCGGCAACAACATTATCCCGGTTTTGCAAACCGGCTTTGAACGTGGCCCATATGATGCTAGCAATCATGGTAACACCAGCAATAAGTCCCACAAGACCTGTTTCGGCAAGAAACTGAATGTAGAAATTATGTGGGTGGTTGTCGCATCGAAAATCATCCAGCCCGACCATGATACCCGCGCATAAATCACGATAATTGGCTGTACCAATGCCGAAAATAGGCGCTTCCTGAAACGCCATCAACCCACCACCCATAACACGATAATAATCACTATGAACACCCGTTGGGATATCATTCAATACAGCATCGACAAAGCGTGTTTCCATCCCAGGCACAGCTATAAAGACAGCCATTATCGCTAGAACTTCAACAATTATAAGCATTATATAGCGGCTCCAGACAGGCTTCCAGACAAGACCAGCCAGCATCCCACCACAGGCACGGATAAGGAAATTAATCCGCTCACCCGTTAGGACTGACATGATGATCGTGATTAGCGATAATATGCCCATCATAGACGCCAATCTAGGCTTGGCACCTATTGCCAGTGCCACCATGACGGTAAAAGCAGGCAAGCCGACTTTGGATAAATAATTGCCCGGCACCAGATCATCATATGGCCAGGTCAAGCGCCCACCTTTTTGCCCCTCGATCAGTATTTCGGCGGTCAGGATGCCCGTCATTACGAACATGGCGATGGCGGTCGAAATCAGCATTGCATAAAGAAGCCGTTTGTCAGTGCCAAGCCAAAATGCAGTTGCCATGGCAAATAGCGGAAAGCGGAACCAGATAAAGGCCTCGCTTAAAGCGTAGGATGGCGTCGCTGAAATAGCGGCCGAAAACAGGCATACGCCCCAAAATATAAAGGCGGCTTTTACCCAAAATATTTTTAACCATGCGCCATCACGTTTTATGACCGCGCGCACGGCAAAGGTGATTGCTAGAATTGTCAGCCAAGCATCAGCTGGCGAACGCTCAATCAACAGGATAAAAGGCCCAAGCAACCAGAATATGTGGAATCCACGTTCCCATGTTGGTAAATGATTCAACGTCTCAATCATATGCCTCCAAAAAAGGGATATATGATCTGTTAGCTTTAGTTCACTTTGGGTGGGTGTAATTGCAGATGGCGACATAATTAAACTCTTATCCTCAGCTAACAGTATTGTCAGACCTTTTCGATACAGCCAGCAACAAGCGCGTAAGTATTTCGTAACCAGCCACGAAAATTAAAATGCCGACCAACGCATATTCGGCGCTTGATACACTGACAAAAGCCCAGAGGCTGGTAAATAATGGGAAACCCAACATCGTGAGTCCAGCGCGTGCATTTGGATTTAACATCGCAGTGGTCTTATGCCGCACATAATATTGGTAAACAAGGCTATGAAGATGTTTTTGATCGGGTTGCAACGCCTTACCATCGCTGGCAACTAGCCGTCTGATTGTCGATCGTACCATTTCGTAGGAGGGATATATAACCAAAAGCAAACTTACAAAAGGTGATACGCTTTCATTCCGTTCGGGTAACATAATAAGTAGAAAGGCTATAAAGGCACCCATAAAATAAGCACCACCATCACCCATAAAAATTTTGCCTTTTGGAAAATTAAACAGGCCTACACCCAGAACACTCGCCGCAAAGACCAAGCTGATAGTCATCAGCTGTATGTCACCAACCGCGCCAGCCACACCAGCAATAGCACCCGCGATCAATACAGATGTACCAACCGACAGGCCATTCAATCCATCGATTATATTCACCGCATTAGCAAACAGCGTGATGGTAAAAATGGTAAAGGCTGCCGCAATGATGGGTACCGCAAGCATGGCATCCATCGGCACAAAACTTACACGCGTGATTATGAAACCCGACAAATAGACAAAACATAAGCCCGATATAATGGCTAGCAAAAGCCGTAATTTAGGTGACACACATCCCGTTAAATCTTCTACTAACCCACCAAGAAATACTGGTATCGTTGCGCCCACTGCAGCAAGAAAAACAGGGTTGGCATCTATCATGCCTAAAAGCCCTATCATCAGCATGCTTATAAATAAGGCCACCCCCCCAATACGTGGCGTTAAATGCTGATGAACCTTTTGGGGACCAGCATTCGTATCAGCCGTGAAGCGCGCATGAAAAGAGGCAGTCTGCACAATTATCAAAGTGATGATCGCTGAAAGAATGAATGCGGCCAGTGGCAAAAGCCACATAGTCATAAAAATATCGGGTATTTCAGTCATTTGTTCTCGCGTCAGTTCGTTGACCGCATAGGTACGACCTGTTTCAATTGGAGCCAAGCAACCATATTACAACACAGAGTTCAAGTTATTTGGTGTCTGATATAGCATGATCTGCCGACAGATACTAATCCGGTAAACTCTCACCATTCTTTGTCGTGAAATGATAGTCACCATCCCGTTCGGTAACCATCAGATCATGATCGGCATAATAAGTGGTCTCGGTCTTTGTGCGCGTGCCAATCTCAAACAAGATCGCCGGTTTGTCTGATTTATTGATAATGTGATGCCCGTTCGCATCACCCGCCTTGAAGCCTGCACAATCGCCTGCCTGTAATTCATGTTCGCCGCCATCATCGATCAAGGTCACACTACCTTCGACCACTATGACAAATTCATCTTGAGTGACATGCCAATGCCGCATTGACGTGCCTGCA
>NZ_CBFHNB010000046.1:0-18627 GCF_965657105.1 Puniceispirillum sp. (SeqCode) | reverse complement strand
AGAATGGTTACAATCTGGGATGTTACCGTAGTAACAGCGTCAAGCGGGTTAAGCGATAGATTTGCCGCCAGACCCGCCGCCATTACAACAATCATTGTTTCACCAACCGCCCGCGAGACAGCCAGCAGAACTGATGCAACAACACCAGGTAAAGCGGCTGGCAAAACGACATTACGTACCGCTTCATTCTTGGTTGAGCCTAACCCATAGGCGGCATCCCGAAGGGCTTGTGGAACCGCATTAATTACATCGTCCGATAAAGATGACACAAACGGGATAATCATGATTCCCATGACCAAACCAGCCGCCAATGCTGACTCAGACGCCACATCCAGCCCAATCAACGAACCACCTGTACGAAGCAATGGTGCCACAGTCAGCGCGGCGAAAAATCCATAAACCACTGTCGGCACACCAGCCAGTATCTCCATCAGTGGTTTGATGATGGCACGTTCACGGCTAGTGGCATATTCAGATAGATATATGGCGCTGAAAAGCCCAACCGGTACGGCCACGCTCAGCGCCACTAATGAAATAAGGAATGTACCAACAAATAATGGCACTGAACCATATAGCGCCGTGCCACCACCCGAACCAGCGCGCTCAGCACCTTCAAATTGCGGATTCCATACGGTGCCAAATAAAAAGTCCTGAATTGGTACCAGTGCAAAAAACCGCATCGACTCAAAAACAACCGAAAACACGATCCCGATGGTTGTCAGGATGGCAATCACTGAACTGGTAGCCAAAAGTCCCATGATAATACGTTCAACCGCATTGCGCGACCGAAATGACGGGTTGATTTTTAGATAGCCAACCAGACCGCCACCAAGCACCAATGCTAGCACCAGAATGCTTGTCAACATCTGCGAAAAACTTGACCATTTGGCCCAAGCCTCGCCGGCGGCTGTTACCCATTCGGGCGGGGTGCCAAATTGAATGCCATCAACCACATTCTGGATCTGGGCAAGGACAATAATTTTATTGAAATCTTCGGCCTGCTGAACGTCAAGCGGGACATAATCAATTATCAAATTTGAAAAGACAAGATCATCGCCGATCGTCATGACAAATAGCATGGCATAAGCTGGCAATATAGCCGTTAGGGCAACAAAGAAACCATAATAATGCGGTAATGAATGAAGTTTGGTCGCTTCGCGTGTGCGTAATAGAAGCGCCGCGCGACGACCAAGATAAAACCAGGCAGCTCCGATCACCAGAACGATTATGGCAAGATATAGCAGAGGCACCGCGGTATTTACCTTTCTGAAAAAAGGGAACCAGCACTTTTGCCGGTTCCCTATATTAGCATATTTACTTCAGCATATCTGCTGTCAAAAGCGGCAGATCTTTCATTGCTGCGGCATAAGATGCACGCTCAGCTGCAGGCATTGGAATCATGCCTGACTCAGCTAGAATACCATCTTCACCCCAATGCTTTGTCCACTCATTCATGTAATCAGCTACACCCGGAATAACACCCATGTGCTGGTGCTTTACATAAAAGTAAAGCGCACGTGATACTGAATAATTATCAGTCGCGATATTCTCGAAAGTAGGCGCTGTGCCTGAGATAACCGCACCCTGAAGTGTGTCGGCATTCTGATCAAGATATGAGAAACCAAAGACACCGTATGAAGTTGGGTCTTCCTGCAATTTCTGCACAATCAAATTATCCTGCTCACCTGCTTCAACATAAGCACCGTCAGTACGCATGGCGCGGCAAATTTTTGCACTTTCGCCCATGATTTTCAGAACCCGCTTGGCTTCTTCATCTTTACCACAATAGCCTTTTTCATTAACCATTTCGGCATATGACGCACGTGTACCAGATGTTGTTGGTGGGCCATACACACGAATCGCAATGTCCGGAAGATCTGGGTTGATTTCTGACCATTTTGTGAAAGGATTTGGCACCATTTCGTCAAGATTGAAGTTTCTTACTTCCTTAGCTGGCACCATAGCTGTCAGCGCCTTGCCTAGATCCGCCTTCGAAATTGTCAGAAGCTGACCGGCTTTTGAACCAGCGACAACAATGCCATCATAACCGACTTTGATTTCCGTCAGCTTGACACCATTAGTGCCACAATAGGCTAGTTCTTTTTCTTTCATGCGCGACGACGCATTACCGATATCAGTAAATTCGGTGCCTACACCATCACAAACGCTTTTCTTACCAACAGATGATCCGCCAGATTCGACAACCGGTGTTTTGAAGTCAGGGTTACGGCCAAGACGCTCAGCAACAATGGTTGCAAACGGCAGAACGGTTGA
The DNA here is from genome assembly GCF_965657105.1 of Puniceispirillum sp. (SeqCode). Taxonomy (NCBI): domain Bacteria; kingdom Pseudomonadati; phylum Pseudomonadota; class Alphaproteobacteria; order Puniceispirillales (SeqCode); family Puniceispirillaceae (SeqCode); genus Puniceispirillum (SeqCode); species Puniceispirillum sp. (SeqCode). Next base: position 16,353 of record NZ_CBFHNB010000046.1, on the reverse strand, counting down.
AGACCCGGAAATACTTATATAGTCGCGGGCTTGCGCAGTGCTAGCTAGCATCATGCTAGCCAATACGCCTGAAATAATAACTGATTTACGCATTCTAAGCTCCCAATTCGATGAATCAACCTCCCTTATTGGAGGCATGCGCATACTCAACCGAGTAGGTTACTTATTTATTAAAGAAATATTACAGTTTTATGACAGCGTGGCAGGCCAATGCGATCAGCCGACTTTGAGAATTAGGCACTAGTAAATGAGCTATATAAGCGGCAACGTTACCGTAAAGATTGTTGACTCGCCTGGCACTGATGCCACATCCATACTCCCGCGATGTCGGTTAAGAATATGCTTTACAATGGCCAGGCCAAGTCCGGTACCGCCAATTTGACGCGATCGCGCCTTATCAACGCGATAGAACCTTTCAGTAATACGCGAAAGATGCTGTTTGGGTATGCCTTCGCCTTGATTAATGACATCAATTTGAAGTTGGCCAGGCATAGGTTCCGTCAGCTCAATAACAATGTGCGAACCTTCAAACCCATATTTAACGGCATTCTCGACCAGATTGACAAAGACTTCTGTCAGTTCGTCGTAGCTGCCAAGGATTCGTGCGGGTTTGGTTTTATCCAGCCTGTTATCGCGCACAATAATCTGCATATTGCGGGCTTCGGCTTTACCAACCAGTGTATCACTCACAGCATTGATCGTTGCCAGAAGAGATACCTCATTTTCTGGAATGATATGCTCATAGACCTCAACCCGCGACAATGATAACAGATCGTCAATAAGGCGGGTCATGCGTTTTGATTCTTCATCCATGATTTTCAAAAAGCGCAGTTTCATCGCGTCATCAGTTACATCGCCATTAATCATCGTTTCAATGAAACCAGACAGGCTTGTCAAAGGCGAGCGCAATTCATGACTGACATTGGCAACAAAATCGCGTCGCACATTTTCAAGGTTGCGCTGCAAAGTCATATCAAGAAACAGCAAAGCAACCATGTTATCGTCCAGCGGTTTGATCCTTAGGGCAAATTCGGTCGAGACCATATCGGTTGGCTTATACACCGCCTCTTGTGCGATGCGCCCTTCGGCAACCTGTGCAAAAATACGGGTAATATCATCATGAGCCACGACATCGACAATATATTGCCCTACCAGATTCTGCCCTAAAAACCTGACAGCCGCATCATTGACGGACAGAATCATACCGTTGTTATCAGCTATGATCAGACCATCATCAAGCATTTCGGCGATCTGGTTTATCATGGGTGCGGATGCGCAATCAGGTAAATTCATTTTAGCTCCGAAACTCTCACAAATTATCATATTTAAATACGATTTGTTACAAACAGATTACCCCCAAAAAGAAAAAAGAAAACTGTGTTTCATATGGCTATGAGAAGCAAAACCAAGTGAAATTTTTCTGCACATATTCAATTTTTTTGTAAGGTCTGAAAATCTTAAAAAAGATACTTCAATATTAGAATTTTCTGTGATGGCATTTTCAAAAAATATTATAATAAAATATTTATAATAAAAACAGTATGTTAAAAATTATAAATTAATAATAGAAAAAATCTATGAGTTGTAAAGTGATTCAAAGTAAGTTTGTAAAATGTTAATATTAAATTTGTAAAAGATTACAAATTAACATTATTTTGGTTTATTAATTATTTTTCTCTGACTACCAATTTATTAACGGAAATGACAAAAAATTGAGGGGAAAATAATTATGATTACTAAAACTTCAAAAATTTTAGCCAAATGCGCCTTGGGTGGTTTGGCTGTTTTGATGGCTTCAATGCCATCCTACGCGGCGGATTGGAAGCCTGTTAAACCGGTCGAAATGGTCATTATGGCTGGACAGGGTGGTGGCGCCGATCGTCTTGCCCGTCTCTTTCAATCTATAATTCAAAAAGAAAATCTTTCATCGATGCCTGTATTACCAATCAACAAAGGTGGTGGTTCAGGAGCTGAAGCCATGCGATACCTTAAAGATAAGTCAGGTGATCCTCATGTGTTGATGGCGACGTTGAATAGCTATTACACAACGCCCTTACGGACAGATATTGGCGTTGATATCGAGGAATTTACACCAATAGCGCGCATGGCTGTTGATACCTTTGTACTTTGGGTGAACGCTGATAGCGATATCAAAACACTTGATGATTATGTTGCAGCGGTTAAAGCGGCTGGCGGCACCTGGAAAATGGGCGGCACAGGCACTGGTCAGGAAGATAGTTTGATCACAGCCATGCTGGAAAAGGAATTTGGTATCAAACATATCTATGTACCGTTCAAAGGGGGCGGCACAGTTGCCAAAAATCTTGTTGGTGGTCATATCGATAGCACTGTTAACAATCCATCAGAACAAATGGGGTTCTTTGATGCTGGTAAGTCACGTCCAATTGCTGCCTTCACACCAGAGCGCCTAGCGGTGTTCCCAGATGTGCCAACCATGGCTGAACTAGGTCATCCGATGACATATTATATGCAACGCAGCTTTGTTGCCCCGGCTTCAATGCCTGATGAGGCTGTCGCCTATTATGTGGATATGTTCAAGAAACTGTCTCAGACAGAAGAATGGCAGGCTTATGCCTCTAAAAAGGCCCTGATGACAGATTTTCTAAGCGGTGACGAATTGCAAGCTTATTTCTTGGCAGAACGAGCGGCGCATGCTGATATTTTGAAAAGCATGTAAGGCAATTTAATCAAATATATATATCAATCACATTATTGAGAGGGTTCGCCTTCTCAATAATGTTGCCGGTTAATACGGGGAAGCATTTTATGAATCGTGCCGATAAAACTATAGCTTTAGCTCTGATGGGCTTGTCGATTTACTTTATGTGGCACGCCAAAGATTTGCCAATCGGCTGGGTGCCTGGCGATGGGCCTGGCGGGGGCGCATTTCCCTTTTGGCTTTCAGCAATCCTGTTTTTGAGTGCATTAGGCGTATTGATAAGCACCCTACGAGCATCCAAGGAAAATGCAAAAAACATAAAGACTCCTTTCTTTGAGCCCGAAACTGTCGCAGCTGTCATAAAAGTCAGCTGTGCTGTTTTTGTTACTGTCGCCATCATGGCAACGCTTGGAACTTATATAGCGCTCTTATTATTCCTCTATTGGTATTTACGAGTATTCGGCAAGCACAGCCTAAAGCTCACCGCAATCATCACATTGGTAACGCCGGTTTTCGTGTTCTTCTTCTTTGAGGTAACGCTGAAAATCCTATTGCCAAAGGGGATAACCGAACCACTTTTCTTCCCCCTCTATAATTTGTTTTTTTAAGGATCAGATGAATGGAAACGCTAGGCTTATTATTAGACGGTTTTTCAACATCGCTGTCTCTATTTAACATCATGATTGTTGTTGCTGGTGTAACAGCTGGTCTGTTTATTGGTGCCATGCCTGGCTTGGGGTCGGTGAATGGTGTGGCTATCGTTTTACCACTGACCTTTCTGGTGCCGCCCGCATCTGCCATCATTTTGCTAGCTGCTATCTATTATGGCGCCATGTATGGTGGGGCGGTAAGCTCTATATTGCTGGGCATACCGGGGGCTTCAACCGCCGTTGCCACGACCTTTGATGGCCGGCCAATGGCGCAACAGGGCAAAGCCGGACTGGCCTTGATTACAGCGGCTGTCGCATCTTTTGTTGGCGGTACTGTATCCGTTATCTTGTTCACCATTTTTGCTGTGCCACTTGCTGATGTCGCGCTTGCCTTTGGTCCCGCAGAAGAATTTGCTCTGGTTTTACTTGCTTTCACCACTTTTGTTGGTCTTGGCAATGACAATGTTTATAAAACCATGGTGATGATCATGCTTGGTCTGGTTCTATCGACTGTTGGCCTTGATCTAATATCTGGACAACCACGCCTGATTTTCTTTGATATGCCAGGCTTCTATTCAGGCATAAGCTTTCTTGTTCTGGCTATTGGGGTCTATGGCGTTGGTGAAGTTCTCTACACCATCGAAACATCAAACAAGAACACCGAGGTCACCAATGCCCACATCACCTTTGCTGAATTAGGGGCAGGTTTGCGAGAGCTTGCAAAATTATGGAAAACCATGACGCTGGGCTCTTTTGTTGGGTTTTTTGTTGGCATGTTGCCCGCCGCTGGGGCGACGCCTGCCTCGCTAATGGCTTATGGTATGGCCAAGTCATCATCAAAGAAGCCGGAAAGCTTTGGCAAAGGGAATATTGAGGGTGTCGCCGCGCCGGAAACAGCGAATAATGCTGCATCAACGGGATCATTATTGCCGATGCTGACCTTAGGCATTCCGGGATCACCAACCACCGCGCTTTTGCTTGGGGGTATGGTTATTTGGGGATTGGTTCCAGGTCCGATGCTATTTATCGAACAGCCTGATTTTGTGTGGGGGCTGATCAGCTCGCTTTATACGGCCAATTTTGCATCCGTCGTTATTAACATAGCTTTGATACCTCTATTCGTATGGGCTTTGCGGATGCCAGCCACTGTTCTGTGCGCACTTGTATTGGTGTTATGTATTATTGGTGGGTTTGCCCCAAGCCAGAAAATGCATGATGTATGGCTTATTGTTGCCTTTGGCGGGGCTGGCTATATTCTGCGCAAAGCAGACTATCCTCTTGCCCCTCTGGTATTGGCGATTGTACTAGGCCCACTGATGGAAAAAAGCTTTCGGCAGACTTTGATTGCCGAACAGGGCAATATTTTGGCATTCTTTGAACGCCCCTTGTCGGGGACATTCATGTGTTTGGCTTTGTTCTTCTTCTTATTGCCACTGATTAAATATCTACGCTCATCTCAATTCGATCGCAAATCTACAACTAGTTCTTAACGGATAAATCTCATGACAACGCTTTCTTCTCTTATTTCGCTTCACCCAAAAGACGCGCCAGCCATTGGCGCCCCGGGGCGTCCCTGGCTAAGCTATGGCGGACTTCAAGATTTAGCACAGAATGTGGCAAACGCGCTTCATGATTGCCATATCGGGCGCGGCGATAGAGTCGCCATTGTCATGCCAAATGGACCGGAAATGGCGACTGCCTTTATCACTGTCATGCAGACCGCTGTAACCGCCCCGCTTAACCCGTCATATCGTCAGGATGAATATGAATTCTATCTTCAGGATTTAGGGGCAAAGGCCATTATCCTGCCGCATGATTACACAGGCCCTGCCCTTGATGCGGCGATAGCTGTCAATTTAAGAATATTGCGCGCACATAGCGGCACCGATGCTGACGCTGGATATTTTGACCTGATCCCGGATAGTGTAGGCGCCACCTCTATTGAAGCGAATGATCAACAATGCGACAAAAACGCACCGAATGAAAATGATGTTGGTTTAATTCTGCATACATCAGGCACCACATCACGTCCCAAGATCGTACCCTTGCTTCAATCAAATCTGGCGGCATCAGCTACCAATATTAAGAATACACTGGCATTGACGCCCGCAGATCGCTGTCTAAACATAATGCCTTTATTCCATATTCATGGCTTATTAGCGGCGGTGTCGGCCTCGCTTGTGGCTGGGGCATCTGTGTGTTGCACAGGCGGTTTTGACGCCCTACGGTTCTTTTCGGTGATAAAGGACGTTAATCCCAGCTGGTACACCGCGGTTCCAACCATGCATCAGGCCATCTTAAGCCGTGCAGACCGCAACAAGGATATCATCACCAATTTGAACTTACGGTTTCTGCGCTCATCATCAGCATCGTTGCCTTCACAAGTGATGCATGAGCTTGTGGACACCTTTAGCGCCCCTGTTATCGAAAGCTATGGCATGACCGAGGCAGCGCATCAGATGGCGTCAAACCCTCTACCACCAAGACCGCAAAAACCAGGCGCTGTCGGGGTCGAGGCCGGACCACTTGTGCGTATTGCCAATGAGGTCGAAAATGAATTGCTGGGCGCTGACGCAATTGGTGAAGTTGTGATTTCGGGTGACAATGTAACCCCGGGTTATGAAAATAACCCTGCCGCGAATGACGCCAGCTTTTTCATCGCTGATGGATCTCGCTGGTTTCGCACTGGCGATCAGGGTACCTTTGACAAGGATGGTTATCTCAGCCTGACCGGACGGTTAAAGGAAATCATCAATCGTGGTGGTGAAAAAGTCAGTCCGCTTGAAGTTGATGAAGTTTTGATGGATCATCCCGCCGTGGCGCAAGTTGTCACATTCGCACTGCCGCATGCCAAATTGGGCGAGGAAGTCGCTTGTGCGCTTGTTTTAAAAGCTGACCAAGAGGCAACAGCACAGGATATTCGCGCGTTTGCCGCAACCCGCATGGCTGATTTTAAAGTGCCACGCAAAGTTGTTATTCTTGATGAAATACCAAAAGGCGCAACAGGCAAGATGCAACGGATTGGACTGGCCGAAAAACTAGGCCTCGTCGAATAGCGCGACAGAAAGGAATAATCATGAAAATTTGTATCTTTGGTGCAGGTGCCATCGGTGGGTATCTTGGTGCCAAGCTGGCTGCCCATGGCACCGATGTCAGCCTTGTTGCACGCGGGCCACATTTGGACGCAATGCGCACCAATGGCCTGCGCCTTATAGACGAAACAGGCGAAACAAATGTACACGTCAACGCGTCAAGTGATCCGGCAGATTTGGGCGAACAAGATTATCTGGTCATTACCTTGAAAGCGCATTCCGTGCCGCCAATGGTTGAAAAAATGGCACCCCTCATTGGTAAACATACAACAATCTTAAGCTGTGTGAACGGTGTCCCTTGGTGGTATTTTTACAAGCTTGGCGGCGATCTTGATGGCACCCAGCTTGAATCTGTTGATCCTGCTGGTGCTCAATGGAATGGGTTTGGCCCAGAAAAAGTTCTTGGCTGTGTCGTTTATCCGGCCGCAGAAGTCGTCGAACCTGGTGTTATTAAACATATTGAAGGTAACCGGTTTTCGCTTGGCGAGCCTGATGGGCAAAAATCTGACCGGATCGTCACTTTATCCAAAATATTTTCCGAGGCCGGCCTGAAGGCGCCTGTGCGCCCGCGTATCAGAGACGAGATATGGGTTAAACTATGGGGCAATCTTTCCTTTAACCCGATATCGGCACTTACCCATGCAACGCTTGATATTTTATGCACCGACCCAAGCACAAGAATAGTTGCCCGCAATATGATGCTCGAAGCACAGGAAATCGCCGAAAAATTAGGCGTCAAATTCCCGATTGATGTGGATAGACGCATCGAAGGCGGTGCGGCTGTTGGCGCGCACAGAACCTCGATGTGGCAGGATTTGGATATGGGACGCCCAATGGAGATCGACGCCCTAGTCGGTTCAGTAAAAGAGCTTGGCCGCATTACCGATACACCAACACCCACGATAGATGTGGTTCTTGGTCTGATTCAAATGCGGGGTAAAATTGCAGGCGTATATTAAATAAGTCCTGTCCATAGCTCATGGTCACCTAACCGTTTTATAACGGCATAATCATATAGAAACCCAGCCCATAAAAAATGAGCAGACTGGCATAATTGGCCAACCTGCTCACAAGTCTAGGGAGTTCTATAATAGGATTATTCAGCAGCCAGTAACTTTGATTTCTCGGCATGTGTATCGGTAAAATAGGTTACCGCGGCACCAACACCCGATCCGGCATCAAATTGAATGCCCGCATCACGCATAGCCATTTCCGCACCACCTAGCATCTGTAGCACCATAGCTTCGTTAAGCCAGCCCAAATGCCCGATCCGGAACACTTTGCCTGCGACTTTACTAAGACCACCACCAAGCGAGACACCATAATTATGATAGGCTGCCTTGATCACATCATTGGCGTCACAATCTTCATTCACCAGGATCGCCGTTACCGTATCTGAAAAATTGGCTTGATCTACGGCACAGTTACGCAATCCCCATGCTGATACCGCATGGCGCACACCTTCGGCCAAACGATGATGACGCGCAAAGACGTTATCCAGACCTTCTTCCAACAGCATATCAACTGATGCCCGTAATCCCCGCATAAGCGTCATGGCTGGGGTATAAGGGAAATAACCTGTACGGTTAGTCTCGGCCATGTAATGAAAATCAAAATATCCACAGCCCAAATAGGTGTCTGCATCACGTGTTGACACATTTTTTATGTCATAAAGCACCCGCTCGCTGACCCCAACGATCACCAGACCTGTTGGCAGCATGAACCCTTTTTGTGATCCGGATACAGCGACATCAACGCCCCACTCATCCATGTTAAATTCAATCGAACCAATGGAGCTCACGCCATCAACAAATAGCATGGCAGGGTGGTTGAGATCATCCATCACGCGTCTTACCGCGGCTACATCACTGGTCACACCCGTAGCGGTTTCGTTATGACATACAAGTACTGCCTTGATGGAATGGTTTTTATCAGCCGCAAGCGCATCACGATATGCATCGATTGGTGTAGCTTTGCCCCATTCTTGGTCAATGCAATTTACGTTCAGATTGAGCTGACGGCACATTTGCACCCACAGATCAGAAAACTGACCAAATGAAGAAGCCAGAACACCATCACCTGCGCTTAGCGTGTTGCGCAAAGCAGCTTCCCATCCGCCTGTACCAGAACCGGGGAATACGAACACTGTCCCCGTTTCGGTACGAAAAACTTTCTTTAGATCGGCAAATAATGGCAATGTAAAATCAGGAAGATCAGGCGCGCGGTGATCCTCTAATGCAACGTCCATAGCCTGACGTATGCGAAAAGGCATATTTGTTGGTCCGGGAACCGCAAGCGTTCTATTTCCAATCATTTTAAATCTCCAAAGGTTATCTCCAGAATTCAGCCTTAACCAAAATCTGATCGCTTGCACGTAATTTAGTGTGAATGTGTATAAAGTGTTTATAACTAAATTTGTTTATGTTAATTTGTAAACATTACATTATTCATGTGGTTGTAAGGAGTTGTCATGCGTAAAACATTCATAGGTCCAAGGCTTCGTCAATTACGCCGTGACAGTGGGCAAACGCAGGCGCAAATGGCCGAGAAGCTTGGCATCAGCCCTGCCTATGTAAATTTACTTGAAAAAAATCAAAGAAGCCTGTCAGTTCAGGTTTTGATGGCTTTATCCGATGAATATAATGTTGATTGGCGCGATGTCGTTCTGGAAAAAAACACAACGGCTCTTTCCGATCTGCGCAATATTTTGCAAGACCCTCTTTTTACAGGCACGCCGCCCGATCTGGATGAATTACGTTCTGCCATCGATCACGCCCCGCGTTTGATCGATAATTTTATTAAGCTTTATCAGAGTCATCGCACATCGATGGAAAAGATCATGCAGCTTGGCAGCGAGCGCATGCCCAAAGAAATACTCGATGCTTCACCCGAAACCATGATCCATGATTTCTTCCGTGACAATCTTAACCATTTCGACGCTTTGGAAAGGGCAGCAGAGACATTAGCCGCCGAAGAGAACTATGACTCAGACGATGCCTATGCGATACTGAAAGCGCGCCTTAAAAACAAACATGACATTACCATCAGCATTATCCCTGTTGAGTCAATGAATGGCGCTTTGCGTGTTTTTGACACGACGTCAAATGCGATTCAGCTTTCCGAAGCGCTAGATCATAAGAACCGCACCTTTCAACTGGCGCATACTTTATGTTTTGTCGAATTTAGCGATATCTTGGACAAAATAACAGCTAACAGCAATTTTGGAACGCAAACGAATATAGCGCGCTGTCAGGTGGAATTAGCCAATTATTTTGCCGCCGCCTTTCTGATGCCATATGAAAAATTTATCTCTTTGGCCGAAAAAAGTCGCTATGATATTGATCGTCTTGCCTCGGGGTTTCTGGTGTCCTTTGAACAGGTCTGTCACCGGCTTACCACCTTGCAACGGCATGGACGACGCGGTGTGCCATTCTTCTTTCTGCGTGTCGATAAGGCAGGCAATGTCACCAAGCGATTTAACGCGACGACCTTTAACATCGCTGAACATGGGGGGTCTTGTCCTGTATGGAATATCCATACCGCCTTTCGCATGCCTGGCGTGATACTGCCTCAATTTGTCGAGCTTCCCGATGGCGAACAATTCTTTACGCTAAGCTGTACGACTGAGCGACCAGTTTACAGCCATGATACGCAGGATCGCCGGCTATCCATATCGCTTGGATGCGAGATTAAACATGCTGATAAATTGATTTACACATCTGGCCTTGCCAATTCAGCCGAGCGATCTTTCAGCCAGATTGGCATTAATTGTCATCTTTGCCTCAGAAAAGCCTGTTCGCAGCGCGCCCATGCCCCGCTATTCACCGAACTGACAACCGACACAAGCCGGCGCGGCGAAACGCGCTATGAAAGCTAGACACACATAAACAGATTTAATGATTTAGGTATATGGCAGAGGTACACGATTCAAAACGTCTGTAAGCCGGCGAACTGAAGTATGAATTCTAGCTACCCAATCCGAACCCCATATTGAACCTCACTTTCGATCACGGTTACTGATCCCGTTGCCTGTTTCAAAAAGACTTGCTCAACGGGGTGGGGCTTGGGTCTTTGACCTTGGCACTCGAGCCTCGCAGTTTACTTGATTGGTTGGTGGAACGGCGGGTTGGTGGTCTATTATGAAATGATGAGTTTACAGGTTACAATGGGTGCCAACATTCTATTTTCTGACACCCACTATAGCCTTAAATCATCCCTAGCTGGTCTGCATTGGCTAACAATAGCAGGACGATTTTGTATTTGAGGGAATTTATCCCTTAATCAACTATTTAGTCGATTGCTGCATAGTAATAAAATCATGTCATCGTAAGTCATGTTTAGGTTTAGGGCACAAGATCGATAGAAATAGCCTTTGGACAAGCCAGGCATTAAATTAGCTTCAACAAAATGTGGCAATCCCTTTGCGCATAACCTTATGTCTATTCTGCCAAAGGAACGACCGCCAAGAGCTTTAAACGCAGATTTTCCTACCTCTGATAGTTTCTTATGTAGAATTTTGTTTTTAACTTTTCTGACAGTCTCTTGATCTAATCGTTTGATCTCATGGTCTAATATTCTATGACCACGTTCGTTTCTAGGGGCTATTATCTCAATCGGCATAGCGGTTAGTAAGTTGGTTCTTTCGTCTTCAAGGATTCCAACACTAAACTCTCTACCGGTTAAATAACTTTCTACTAGAGCGTCACAATTTAGGACGTTACAAATTTGATCGACTTTAGCGTCAAGTTGTTTTCGGTCATGAACAAGTGATAAATCGTCAATCCCAATGCTATCTCCACCCCTTACAGGTTTTACGAAAACCGGATAAGGAATGTTCATATTGTCATCTACAGAGACTTTGTTGGTATTTATTATGACATAATCTGCAGTGAGAATCCCGGCTTGTTTTACAATTGATTTTGCAAAGCCTTTATGGTGCTCACGATCTAAAGCGGCATGGTTCGATCCGATATAACAAATATGATTTAGTTCAAGAAAATCATTCAGCCAAATTTGATTTTCATCAAATTCGAAATACTTTACACCCGAAAAAACCAAATCTGGTTTTCTTTTTGCCAATTTAGTTAAACATTCAAGTGTACTAATTTCTGTGATGCTAACTTTTGAATATATTTTCGAGAGAATACTATGAATTAATTTTGCATTAATTGTGATCGCAACATTCTTTTGGTTCTTGCGTCCATCAGGGTTGGGTACTGTTATTATCTCAATTATCTGGTTTGTCTTTAGTTTTCTTTGATTTAGAGAGTTGGTAAAGTCTATCTTTATTATGTTTTCTGAGCCACTCACTGTTGAGGGAACAGGATGAAGTTGTTTTATCACAATTTCAGGTCTCCTTTCGTCATGAGAACATCTCAGAAGTGCCCAAGGCCGCTTTGATTTCTCCAGAATTAAAAACTACCAAACGCTTAGAGCAATATTCTATCATTGCGAGGTTGAACTATTTTTCTTCTCACTAGCTCGCTTTGCTTCCGCTAGTGCATCATCTAGCCTTGAATATTTATATGTGCCTACGTGATAGCTATCTGACGAAACACGTTTAACACCAAGTTTTTTTAGCGCAGCATCGTTCATATTTTTACGTTCATTAGACATCTTTTATCCCATCTCGATTTTCAGATTATTCACATCAATTATGTAAGGCGTTTCTTATTCAACTAGCTCACCTATCAACTCGCAATCAAATGTTTGTTCTTTGTCAAAAGACATGTCGTAGACACTGTTGTTATAAATAAAAACCTCTCCATCTCCTTTTAAAAGTCTGGTGCCCTTTGATAAGGCATAGAGGCACTCACTTAAGGAAACGTAGCTATCATTTGATTTGCTAAAATTAAATTGTTCCGCTTGCGCGGCGACTGAAAGAAATATTGAGACGATTGACAATGAGAGGATATTCTTCATTTCATTTACCTTTTTTTGAACCAAGTTCCAGCAGTACTGATTTAGTCATCGTGTTGGATGTTGCCAAAACTTTTGGTTTTTCTTTTTTTGTTTTTTTGGTTTCTCGATTGCCTTTGCGACTGTTGCCCTTTGACATTTAATGTTTCTCCAAATGGTAATTTTGATTGGCAAAAGATATCCCTTGACCCACAGTCAATAAGTGGTTCATGGAAATTGGTTATCTCTGATGCGTGATAAATCATCATCAAAATTCCAAACAACACAAAAGGTTGCTTGCAAAAGCTTGATAGTGATTAAACTGTAGTTAAGGCACGATAGTTTGCTTATGTTGATTTTTACTAAGCAATCAGTTGCAACGGCTTGCATTGCACTGCTTTAATTTTCTGTGTCAGACACATAGTAATTAAATCTAGATTCACATTGGGCCTTTTCATGAACTAAAGCAAGGTTATTGTTTCAGCAAGATACAAACAATCCTTTAGATTCGTTTTGAAGTCGTCAAATTTAGATGAGGATGGGAGCTTAGATCGGCTGGCGACCCTTCCACACCATTGGCTACTGCAAAGGCTCCGGAGCCAAGAACCACATACTATAACCCTAAAGCTTGGTAATTTGGGGCAGGGTTACTGATCCCGTTGCCTATTTCGGAACGACTTAGTCAACGGGGTGGGAACTTGCAGGGCAATATAATTTCTGGCAATTAGTAAGGACTCATAAAACAACACCTGATCAAGCCCAAGCCGAAGGGCTCACGGTTCCCAGACAAGGGACTATTTCATCTCAAAACCCTGATCAGCAAGAAATTGTTTCATATGAGGCCGTGACTCTTTTCCCAAGAGCCCTGTCATTTGCTCGCTCCAACTTTGAGATTTTTTATTACCACTCCGAGTCGCATAATACTCTCGTGCGATACTGTCATAAGCGTCAATCTGCTCTGCCTCTTCTGAATCATCATAAATATTATCTTTTAATATAACTGAAAGGGGCAATCGCGGTTTAACTTCTGGGTTTTCAGCAGGATGTCCAATGCACAAACCAAACACTGGATACACATTTAATGGTAACTTTAGCAGGGCGCTAGTTTCTGACGGATCATTGCGAATAGCGCCAATATAGCAAATGCCCAATCCGAGTGCTTCCGCCGCAACAACAACATTCTGAGCATAAAGCGCTGTATCGACAGTTGAGATTATAAACTGCTCAGTAAAGCCTTTTGTGGGCGTGCCACCATGTGCCTCACAACACTTTATTGGACGGTTAAGATCAGCACAAAAGACCAGAAATTCCGGCGCAGACATAACTTGAGCTTGATTTCCTGCGACGGCCGCCAATTGCTTGCGTTTGGTCATATCTGTTACTCTAATAATCGTAACACCTTGCAGAAAGCTTGAACTAGCGGCAGCTTGACCTGCTTTAACGATAGTTTGCAGAACCTCATTTCCTATGGGTTCATCAGTAAATTTTCTAATTGATTTATGCGCCATCAAAATATCGATTGTTTGGTTCATTCTTAACTCCAGACTATAAAACACCTCAATATTCAGTAACGTTTGTAATTCAAAAGTAAAGCTGATTAAGTATAATTATATTTGCAGTGCCTTTGATTTGTATATGTTACCTGATGACATGTTGGACCCCAAATTTTAGCCCTGATTGGAATGGATTGCAGCACCATGTTTTATTTTGGCCCCTCACCTTTTACCCTTATACCAATTTTGAATGTGCCAATTTTAAAGGTGGGCTCAATCAGGTGCGCCTGCCTATTTGTAGTCGCGGGTCTACTCGCCCCTTTTGGCGCATTTGCCTCCGGAACGCAGATTGATCTTCGCCACGAAGTACAATGGGGAAATGTAAATGTTGGTGAAATCGAGACTAGTTGGCTTTTTAACCAGACTACGTTCGAGATGGTTGGTAAATCGAGGACAGTTGGTATCTCAGACAAGTTGCGAAAATATCGAGGTAACAGCACAGCCAAAGGTCACATACATGACAATCGTCACATGCCAGCACAAATCGACATTAATGGGATTTACAAAGGTATGGAAAGGAATGCCACAGCGATCTGGAACCCTGAAGATGGCCGCATACGAACCGTGAGAACGCCATCACTGAATCTTAAAAAAGTCCATCCTTTGGATGATAAAGTTATCCAAGGATCGATAGATCCCTATACTGCCGTGCTGCGTGCGCTTCACACGATAAAACAGACAGGATCATGTAACAGTAGCCACAATATCTATGACGGCCTTAGGACTGCCGAATTGACGCTACACGATCTTGAAGATGATCTTAGGCCTGATTTCCTAATCGCAGATAGGCCAGACGCCTATGATGGTGCCGTGATAGCGTGCGGCTTGACCAGCAAGCCAACAGGTGGGCATCAGCTTAAATCGCGCTGGAACAAGAAAAAGCGTAACATTGATGACACAATCATTTTCATTGCCGAAATTGAACCCGACATCTTTCTGCCAGTACGTATCGAGATCAAAACATTCCTTGGCACAATCACGACAAGGCTTGTCATGACCAGCCTATCAATAAAGAATAGCTGATGATATTGCTGACCAAATTTGGTTGGTATCTCCATAACAAGCCATACATAAAAGGTGCCGCAATGTTGCGGCATGATGGTGACCCTAACAAAAGGTCAGGTTTTCAGGGGTGAAAACACTAACGGTACCTAGGTCAGCGACTCTTGGGCCTTTTGCCGCCCCGACATGGCCTTATTTTATTGATGTCGCACTTCATAATAGCCTCACACTTCACCGCGCCAATCATGAACAGGCCTAAATCCGAGCATGTCTTTCATTTTCTGATTTGAAAAAAGACATTCATCATCTGTCAATGGTCGCTTTACAGGAACATCGGGATAGAATTTTTTGATTATCTCAGCATTGCCTAGATCGACAGAATTTTGATCATTTGAAACATTGAAAATTTCAAACCCAAGATCATCCTTTAACAGGCAACATTCAACTGCCTGACCAAGGTCACGACCATCGATATAGTTAAAAGCGTTTGGCAAGCGGACTTCAGGATCTTTGCAGAAATCGGCAAACAGGCCATATTCATCGGGTTCAATCACGTTGCCAATCCGCAACCCGTAAATGTCAAAATCAGTGCGGCGCTGGAACGCGCGTGCTGTTTCCTCATTAACGACCTTTGAGGTGGCATACGCGTCCATCGGACGAGGTTGATCGTCTTCATCAATCGGCAAGGCTAGCGGCTTTGGCACGCCATGCGAGAAGCATAACCCGTAAACGGTTTCAGAGGATGCAAAAATGACTTTGCGAATATTCAACTTTGCGGCGGCTTCAAGAATATTATAAGTGCCCATCACATTCGTCTGGTATGTATCAACATCAGTCGTCTGCATAATTCGTGGAACCGCAGCAAAATGCACAATGGCATCAAAGCCAAGCGGCCACTGCCTTTCACGGATTTCATCGCGATTCATATGACCCGATAGCGCCGAGAAAACTTGCCCTGTATCAGTAATGTCAACTTGCAGATAATCAACCCCGTCCTGATGCAGGTTAACAAGGTCAGCATTCAATACCCGGTACCCCTTATCAGCAAGGTAACGAACAGCATGGCGACCAGCCTTGCCACTACCACCGGTAAAAAATACGCGCTTCATCAAAATTTATACCCCGAAAACTATTATTAAATATGCTTTGGATTATGTTCGATAACATTGCTCAGTAGCAAGAGTTTAGCATCACATTACCCGATTTCGATTGCTGGTATATTGGCCCCCATATTCGACCCCACATTCGATCAGGGCTACTGATCCCGTTTCCTATTTCACAATGATTTGTACGAAAGCGGTGGGGCCTTAGATTGGGTTGGGTGTTGCGCCTCGGACCGGGGCTGGCTTGATGGGTTGGTGGATCGAAGGGTGGGGGTTTTAAATCAACATCGGGCAGACTAGAATAGGATGCAAAAACATTTTCAAACTTATTCTATTCAAACATTTATTTTAAAAATTTGAACTTATTATTTTATA
>NZ_CBFHNB010000045.1:0-18665 GCF_965657105.1 Puniceispirillum sp. (SeqCode) | reverse complement strand
TGAAACCAGGCATGGTGGTGTCGATGGAACCAATGATTATGATCCCCGAAGGCGATTCAGGGGCTGGTGGTTACCGCGAGCATGACATTCTGATCATCACCGAAGACGGGGCGGAAAATATCACCCAATTCCCATTTGGCACGGATGAAATGATCGTTGGGCGGTAGCCGCCTGACGCCATCTATTTTCCCACAAAAAGATCACGGTTTGAAGCGCTGAGGCGGGTGCCGCCTTGCGCCTCCAGCACAAAGCTTTCGCCCAGATTCATCGCCACGCCACTGTCGCTATCCATCAGGATCATATGCATGAAAAAGGCCATGCCTTGTTCCAGCACCACCGGATTGCCCTGATAGAACATCGGCCAGTCCATCCAGTTTGGCGAAAAGGTCGCCCCCATTGAATAGCCACAGGCATTGAGCCGCGCATGATTATAGCCGCGTGCGTCCATAACCCGTGCATGCGCGTCAAACACGTCGCCTACCGTATTGCCTATGCGAAAAGCATCATGACAGGCTTCAAGCGCCTCGACACAGGCCGCATGCATATCAATATGCGCATCCAATGCCCGCCCAATCGGGATTGTCCGCATCATGGCCGCATGATAATGCCGATATGCCCCTGCCCATTCGAGGGTAAGCTGGTCTTCATCCTGCAGTATTTTGCGACCGGAAAAATACCGGCATAACAACGCATCCTTGCCTGAACCGATGATAAATTCATTCGCCGGATAATCACCACCACCCGCAAAAATAGCGCCTTGCATCGCCGCCAGAATTTCACCCTCATCGGCACCTGGCTTGGCCAGTTCATAAGCCGCATCCAGCGCCGCATCCGATAGTTCCCCTGCCCGTGTTATATAGGCAATCTCGGCAGCGGACTTGACCAGCCGCAGACGCGAGATCATCTCTGACGCATCCACCAGTTCACCAAACCCGTCAAGTGCCGTATTCAGCCGCATAGCATTGCGACCTGTTAGACCATAGGCTTCATATTCAACGCCAAATTTGCTGTCTTTCAGGCCAAGCTCGACAAGAATGTCACGTAAATCATCGGCTGGGCTGGCACCATCGCGATCTATCCAGATGCGAATATCCGCTATGTTCGATGTATTCTGCGCCTGACGTAAATCGGGCGCGCGTGTCATCAGCACAACATCACCATCGGCAGTGAGCACCAAAGTCTGAAAAAACACATAACCAAACGTGTCATAACCTGTCAGCCAATACATCGATTCCTGCCGGAATATAAGCATCGCATCAAGCCCGGCCTGTTTCATCTCGGCCATCACCGCCATCTTGCGCGTGGCAAATTCAGCATCCGAAAAATGTAATGTCATGGGGTTCTCCTGTTTCGGGAATATATGGGTTTCAGGCGGCGGGGGTCATCATGATTCCCGCCCCTGTCATGTGGTGCGGCGTGCATGATCAATCCGGCCAATGATGTTCAGCAATATCTGCGCGGCCAATGTCGTTGTGCTGCCCGACAGATCATAATCTGGTGCCACTTCAACCAGATCCAGACCAATCACATCACCCCGCTTGATGAGACCCGCCAGCAATTCCAGCACCTCATAATACAGGAATCCACCATGCGACGGCGTACCTGTACCTGGGGCAATTGATGGATCAAAACCATCAATGTCAATAGTAACGTAATAGCGTCCACCTGCCGGAATGCGATCCAGCATCGCCGCTACGCCCATCGCACGGAACTGGCGCACTGACTGAATGTCAGATCCCATTTTACGGGCATCCTCATAGCCGTCGCGGGCTGTTGATGACACATTGCGAATGCCAATCTGCGACAGCCCTGTCACATAGGGTTTTTCTGCCGCGCGGCGCATCGGATTGCCATGACCATAGCGCACGCCATGCCGTTCATCGACAAAATCAAGATGCGCGTCAATCTGCACCAGATGGAATGGTTTTTGATCGGAAAACGCATTGATACAGGGAATATTGACCGAATGATCACCGCCCAGAACAATGGGAACAGCCCCCGCTTTCAATATCGCGCGGACGCCAGCCTCAATATTGGCGTGGCTTTGCATGGTATCAGTATGGATAATGTCAGCATCGCCTATATCGACAATCCGCACCTTGTCCGCTTCAAGATAGGTGACATCATCTTCATGGTCGTAGGCACCAGCATGACCAAAGGAAAACAGCGTTGATGCCTCACGGATACCGCGTGGCCCAAAACGTGCGCCTGCCCGAAACTGGGTGCCAAAATCAAAGGGCGCGCCAAGCACCGCAAAATCAGCATCAATACTATTCCAGTCTGGCTGATATGGATACTTGCCAAATGTACACAAACCAACGAAAGGCAGATTCAAACGCCCCGTTTCATATCCATGTCCGCTCATTTGCTAGGCTCCTTCATTCATGTAACGTCATAAGGTTATCTGACAGCCATTTGGCCTGATGGCAAGTTGGCAAGCTGGCAAATAGACAAAAACGCTAATGTAGTTAGGCCGTGCATGCAACCACCTATGCCAATGTAAAGCGATTGCACATTTGGGCTTTACTCGGATCGCTTTACGCGCAAAAGATAATCTTAATATAGAAAAAAAGGGTTTTCTAATGCTCACGGATGCGCAAAAACAGCACTATGATGATCATGGCTTTGTCGCCCCTATCGATATTTTTACCGCAGACGAAATTGCCTCGATCAGAGCTGATATCGAAGCGGCAGATGAACAATATCATGATGAGCTAGCGGGTGCTGGTCGCAATAATGCCCATTACGTTTTGCCTGTTCTGGACGCCATCACGCATGACAGCCGGATCCTTGATGCTGTTGAAAGTCTGATTGGCCGGGATATTCTGGTTTGTGGCACAACCTTATTTATCAAGCCGCCGCATACTGAAGGTTTTGTCAGCTGGCATCAGGATGCCCGCTATATCGGGCTAGAGCCACATAACTGGGTCACCGCATGGCTAGCAATTGATGATGTCGATGAACAAAATGGCTGTATGCGCATGATTAGCGGATCGCACAAAGCCCCCTTGCAAGATCATATTGATACATTTGGCAAGGATAATATCCTGACCCGTGGCCAGACCGTGCCTGATATCAAAATAGAAGATAGCGTCCCTGTCATCATGAAAGCCGGGCAGCTATCGCTTCATCATCCGCGTATTGTGCATGGATCAGGTCCTAATCACAGTGACAAACGCCGCATGGGATTTGCAATCCAGAGCTATATCGGCGCCAATGTCGATCAGGTGATTGGCAAAATCTGGGTGCAACATGCACGCGGTGATGATAAATATAAATATCATCAATATGCAGGCCGTCCAAGCCAGCCAATGCAACCTAGCGATCTTGCATTCAGACAAAAGGCTAATGACTGCCTTTCAGATATTTTTTACGCCGGCGCAGATAAAAAAGGGCAATTTTAATGAGTAATTTAGATCAGGCGATGGGACAATGCAGTATTGTCGAATGTATCACCAACCAGAACCATAATCCGGGCACATTTCCTGATGACGCGCATGTGCTTAGCAATGCCCAGATGCAGACCGCACAATCCGTCATCGCTGGCTGGCCAAGCTATAAACCAACACAGTTGCTTGAACTCGATGTTGTCGCCAAAGCCTGTGGGGTAAAATCGGTTCTTTATAAGGATGAATCTACACGTTTTGGCTTGCAATCATTCAAGGCGCTTGGGGGTGCCTATGCGATTGCAGACGTGCTGAGTAACTTTGTCAGCTCAGGCGGCAAGCCCGAAGACTTTACCGCCGCCACCGCGACTGATGGTAATCATGGCCGGTCGGTAGCATGGGGTGCCCAGCAGGCCGGATGCAACGCCAAAATCTATATCCATGCGCATGTCAGCACCGCCCGTGAAGACGCTATGAAAGCCTATGGCGCTGATGTTATCCGGGTTGATGGTAATTACGAAGCCTCGCTTGCTGCTTGTAAAAGTGACGCTGAAGAACATGGATGGCAGTTAGTATCAGACACATCATGGGATGGCTATTTGGATGTGCCACGTCAGGTTCTGGCAGGTTATTCGATTATTTCAGCCGAAGTCATGGATCAAATGGGCGAACAACGCCCAACACATGCCTTTTTGCCTGTCGGCGTTGGCGGTCTTGCCAGTGGTATCATTGGCCCGTTCTGGGATGATATGGGCAGCAATATATGCAAAGCCATTTCGGTTGAAAGCGCGATGTCAGCCTGTTTCCTTGAGAGCATCCGCAATGATCGTCCCACATTGGTTGATATTGCCGAAGAAACCATGATGGCTGGCCTCTCATGTGGCGAAATTTCGTCTCTGGCGTGGGATATGCTACGCCCAACCCTATCGCATTGCCTTAGCATTACCGATGACGGCGTTGCCCCCCTTATGCAGGCTTTTGCGCATGGTCACTTAACGTCGGACAACGTCAAAATCGAAGCGGGCGAATGCTCGACTTCAGGTCTTGCCGCTTTGATCGCCGCAACATCTGACCCGGCTCTCAAAAATCAGCTTGGCCTGGATGAGAACTCAACAATACTGTTGATTGGCACTGAAGGCGCAACCGATCCTGCACTTTACAGCGATATAACCGGTATCAATCTCTAGCTTGATAGGGACATAATATGCACATGGAACGTGGCTTTACGTCAGAAGAATTTGAACAACGTTGTCAACGCATTCAACAGGCGATGCACAAAAGCGATGTGGATGCTTTACTGCTGAGTTCAGAAGCCGAAATTCGCTATTTTACCGGCTTTATGACGCAATTCTGGCAAAGCCCGACCCGCCCTTGGTTCATTCTAATTCCGGCAGATGGCAAGCCAACAGCCATAATACCGACAATCGGCGTCCCACTTATGCAAGATTGCTATGTCGGTGACATCAAAAGCTGGCCATCACCCGCCGAAGATGACGATGGCATCAGCCTCGTATATGACGCCATTACCAGCCATATGGGATCAAAAGGCAGACTTGGTATGCTTATGGGGCGCGAAACCGTAATCCGTATGCCACTGGCCGATCTTGATAGATTACGCGCCCGATTGACGGATATAGAATGGGTCAATATGACAGCCGAAGTCCAGCATATCCGGATGATCAAATCACCAGCTGAAATAGTCAAATCACGTCATGTATGCAGCATGGTGTCATCGGTATTTGCCGATCTCCCTAATTGGGTAACAGCAGGTCTGCCCTTGCGTGAATTATTCCGCGAGTTCAAAATCCGGGCGTTACAGGCTGGCATTGACGATGTCAGCTACCTTGTTGGATCAGCCGGTCCAGGCGGGTATTTTGATATCATCGCCCCGCCAGATGGCCGCAAGCTTGCCGCAGGCGACGTCTTTATGCTCGATACTGGCTGTGTATGGGACGGCTATTTCAGTGATTTTGACCGTAATTTTGCCATTGGTCACGCCAGTGATGAAGCCAAAAGCGCGCATCACCAGCTTTATGACGCCACCCAAGCGGCCTTGGATATATTAAAACCTGGCATAACCGCGTCTGATTTATTTCATGTCATGGATAATATTTTGCGGCCAAATGCCAATCCAAATGATGGCGGCGGTGATGTTGGCCGATACGGGCATGGTCTGGGCACACAATTAACCGAGACACCCTCACATACAATATGGGACAAAACCGTAATTGAAGCTGGTATGGCTCTGACCATTGAACCATCGATTATCTATGGTAATGGGTTTCTTATGGTCGCCGAAGAAAATTTAGTCGTGACCGAGGATGGATTTGAGTTATTATCATATCGTGCTGATCGCGATCTTCCGATCATCGCATAACAACCAGGTGATAAAGGAAACAGATGATGGATGAAAACCGCGCCGCTAAAATAGCATTCAGCCGCCTGCCCTTTGACGTGATCGCCCCCCAGGATCTGCCCTTACAGCTTGGTCTTGTGACGCTGGAAACGGATCTCACAATCGAAAATGAATTCCGCTATTTTCTGGGTGATGGTGCGCTGTCACTGATCCATACACGGATCGCCTGCGACGATCAGGTAACTGCCGACAACCTGACAATGATGGAAGATCGTTTTGCCGAAGCATTATCACTATTTCCTCCAAAATATGCGTTTGATGCCGTTGGTTATGGCTGTACCTCAGCGTCATTACTCATCGGCGAAGACAATGTTGAAAAGATAATCAAATCGCATATTGACGCAAAACATGTGACAACACCCATGACCGCCGTTAAGCGTGGCCTGTCAAAACTAGGCGCGCGCAATATCGGATTTTTGGCACCCTATATCTCGGACATTTCGCAAAAAATGTGTGATGACCTGTCATCTGCTGGATTTAATGTTGCCACCGCCGCCAGCTTTGATGAAGATCGCGACTCGATTGTTGGTTGCATATCGCCATCAGCCATTATGGCGGCGATCACCGCTGTTGCTAACGATGCTGGCAGCGCATCGCTTGATGCTATTTTTGTTGCCTGCACATCATTGAAATGCGCACCAATTATTGCCGAAGCCGAAGCCAAACTTGGCATTCCGGTAATATCCAGCAACTCGGCTTTAGCGTGGGATATGGCACGTCTGTCGGGACTTACCGTTGGGGCGGCTGGAAAAGGCGCTCTGTACAGCTAAATCAGCACAGCTAAATCAGCCCGCGCTGAACCCTAGCGAAGCAGAATACTGTCATCGATGCTGGCCAGATCGCTTTTGCCACATAAGCCCATCGTGACATCAAGCTCCTTATGGATTATTTCCAGCGTCTCGCGCACGCCATCTTGTCCACGTGCGCCAAGCCCATATAAAAAGGCGCGCCCGATCAACGTCGCTTTGGCGCCCAACGCAATCGCACGTAACACGTCCTGACCTGAACGGATGCCGCTATCCATCCAGACTTCACTTTTATCCCCGACCGCATCGACGATTGCCGGAAGCGCCGCGATTGCGGATATCGCACCATCTAGCTGACGACCGCCGTGGTTTGATACAATAATGGCATCAGCGCCAACATTAACCGCTGCTTTTGCATCCTCGGCATCAAGCACACCTTTGATGATGAGCTTGCCACCCCATTGTTTACGGATTGCTGCCACATCGTTCCATGATAATGACGGATCAAACTGGCTATTCGTCCAACTTGCCAAGGACGACATATCTGCAACACCCTTTACATGCCCGACGATATTACGAAAAGCGCGCCGCTTTGTGCCAAGCATACCATAACACCAGCCTGGCTTGGTGGCCATATTGATGATATTTTTGATGGTCAACTTTGGTGGGGCGCTCAGCCCATTATGAACATCCTTGTGGCGTTGCCCAAGAATTTGCAAATCAAGCGTCACCATTAGTGCTGAACAATGTGCATCCCGTGCACGCTCGATCAGGCGCGAGACAAAGTCACGATCCCGCATCACATAAAGCTGAAACCAAAACGGTTTGTCCGAATTTTCAGCAACATCCTCGATTGAGCAAATCGACATAGTGGACAAGGTAAAAGGCACACCAAATTCCGCTGCTGCCCTAGCGGCAAGAATCTCGCCATCGGCATGTTGCATACCGGTAAGCCCAGTGGGCGCGAGCCCAACCGGCATCGTGACCTTCTCCCCTAGCATGGTCATCTCGGTTGAACGCTTGCTGACATCAAGGGCAACACGCTGGCGGAATTTTATCTGCTGCAAATCAGTTTCATTTGCCCGATAGGTTGACTCAGTCCATGAGCCGCTATCGGCATAATCATAAAACATTTTTGGAACGCGTCGTTTGGCGAGCTTTTGCAAATCATCAATGCAAGCGATTTTGGTCATTCGTTGAGCCTTTGACGTAAAAGCTTAAATTCACAGTAATTGCAAGCATTGTAAAGCCTATCGGCTGTGTTTCAGCATCATATTCATAAAGGCAACTGGCACCAACCCCGCGATCACAATCATCAAAGCGGGCAATGCCGCTTGTTCAAGCATTTCATCCTTGGCAAATTGATAAGTAAAGGTCGCCAATGTTTCGAAATTAAACGGACGCAACAATAAAGTCATCGGTAGTTCTTTCATGACATCGACAAAGACCAGCAAACCGCCTGCTAATAGCGAGCTACGTAAAAGGGGCAAAATCACCAGTTTTATACTGCTTGAATATCCATGCCCAAGAATACGGCTGGCATTCATCATATTGGGTGGCAAACGCCGAACCCCTGATATCATGGCACCATAGCCAACAGCCTGAAACCGAACAACATAGGCAAATAGCAAAATCCCCAGACCACTAATCAGGATGCCCAACACATGCCCGTTGGTAATTGTTGCAATCATGCGATCAAATGCGCTGGCAAAAATCAGCACACCAATAGCCAACATGGTTCCCGGGAACGCATATCCAAGCGATGATAGTAACGCTAGCGAGCGCACCCATTTGCCTGAGCGATATGTTGCGGTCAGTACAATGAAACATGAAACAACCATTACAAAAACCGATGCCATACCAGCAATCATCAGGGTGTTTGATATAATGCCCGAGATCGCTGCAAAATCAGTGCCGGCGTTATTCCCCAAAACGAAACTCAGCAATACCAGAACCGGAATGATGAAACCAAGCGCAAGCGGTATCATACATATCAGCCAGCACATAAACACCTTGCTACCATGCAGCACGATAGGCGTAACTGGCGTAGGTGGTTTGCCGTTGCCGGAAAATTGCTGGCGTGCGCGCGCATAAAGCTCTAACCCTAGCAGGCTAACAATAAAGACAAACCCCACCAACGAAATTTGTGCCGCAGCAACGATGTTATTCATCCCCAACCAGACATTGAAAATACCCAGCGTTATCGTTGGAATGGCAAAATATTCAACAGTGCCAAAATCCGAAACCACTTCCATAAGCACCAATGCCAAACCCGCCATAATCGCTGGTCTGGCAAGTGGCAATCCGACTGTCCAAAATTGTGATTTATTATGCACCAGTGCAATTTCAAAAAGGCTGGCTGGTGTCAGACGAAATGCAACGCGTGTGACCATATAAATATAGGGGTAGAGAACAGAGGCCATCACCAATATTGCCCCACCAAGCGACCTGATCTCAGGAAACCAATAATCTTGGGCTGTCTGCCAGCCAAAAACGCTACGCAAACCACTTTGTACAAAACCAGCATATTCAAAGAAATCTGTATATGTATAAGCTATAATATAAGCTGGAATGGCTGCAGGTAACAAAAGTGCCCATTCCATAACCGTCTTACCGGGAAAATGATAACGGCTCACAACCCATGCCGAACTGACACCAAAACCGATAGAAAGCACCCCAACACCAACCATCAGGATGAGCGTGTTACGCACATAAGTGCCTAA
Organism: Puniceispirillum sp. (SeqCode); assembly: GCF_965657105.1. NCBI lineage: Bacteria > Pseudomonadati > Pseudomonadota > Alphaproteobacteria > Puniceispirillales (SeqCode) > Puniceispirillaceae (SeqCode) > Puniceispirillum (SeqCode) > Puniceispirillum sp. (SeqCode). The sequence continues at coordinate 9,394 of NZ_CBFHNB010000045.1, read as the reverse complement.
AACGGTATTCAGCAGATGTGACCACAGACCGTCACTATCGCCACTTGCTGTAATGACAAGCGCCAATACTGGTGCCAGAAACAAACCGCATAACAACACAACAGCGACCAGCCAGCGATCCAAATACTGGCGCGAAGCACCTGCCCAGTTGGTTAAAAATGTTGCTACCATAAAGCCTGTTCAACTGTCTTTTGCGGATATGATCGCGACAAGGGCTGATCACCTAATGTCATGTTCGATAAATATAAGGGGTATTATTAATAAGAATGATTATCAAAATCAAAAACCCTTTGCAAGTGTCAAACTGATAATCATTCGCAATTTTTAAGCTCTATAACAAAATAAGTGATTAAAAAAATTCTGTAAAATCGGCTCTTCCATTTTATCCACCTCGCGCCTATCTGTAATCAGGTAAAAAAAACTTATTAAACGATAAAAGACCTAGGAGCCATAATACATGCCAGAATTTATGACAGCGTTTATGACAGATGCCCTTGTCATCTCTATTCTACAAATTATCGCAATAGATATAATTCTGGGTGGTGACAATGCTATCATAATTGCTTTGGCCTGTCGTGATCTGCCAGCCCATCAGAAAAAGCTGGGCATTCTATGGGGCACAGCTGGTGCGATAATCCTACGTGTTATTCTGGTTTTCTTTGCTACAACTTTGCTAACCGTCCCGGGTCTAAAGCTTATTGGTGGGCTCTTGCTTTTATGGATTGGCGTCAAGCTACTTATGGAAAATAATGCTGAAAGTGAACATAAGGTCAATAGCTCCAAAGGTCTTGCATCTGCCATTCGCACCATCATCATTGCCGATTTTGTTATGAGCTTGGATAATTCGATAGCGATTGCGGCGGCGGCGAAAGGTAATATGTATCTCGTGGTCTTTGGCTTGCTTCTAAGCGTGCCAATCATCATCGGTGGCAGTGCTATTATCCTCCAGCTGATGTCACGCTATCCGGTCATCATCAGCATGGGCGCAGGACTATTGGGATGGCTTGCCGGTGATTTAATCGTTAATGATCCGCTTCTCAAAGCCTATCTGACCCAACATATACCGTATGCGGATATCGTCTTTGCAGGTGGATTTGCGGTGGCTGTTATCATCAGCGGGCGCGTGCTGGCAAAACGACACAAGACGGTTTAGTCAGTCGCCATATTACTGGACATAATGCCTATATACGCCCCTGTCGTAATGATCGCGACAAACCCGACCCATTGCCAGTAATCAAGATATTCACCTAAAAATAGGGCCGATGATGCGGCCGCAACGATAACCTCAGACAGCATTACAATGCCTACCAGCCCAGGCGAAACATATTGATTGACGCGAAAAATGATCAAAACTGACGGCAGAAAAATACACACGGATGCCACAAATGCTATTGGTAAGGCGCTTGCTAGCACGCCCATATAAGCTATTGGCAGGCCCAGAAACACCGCCGCTATAGCGGCTATTAAGCCGCCTACGGCATATTGAAACAAGGTGATGTTCATAACATTGGCGTTTGGATATTTACCGATAATGATCGACCCCACTGACCAACTTAAGCCTGATAGAAGCCCCAGAAAATCACTTTTTGAAAACTGCATGTCAAAAACATTCATTTTCATGATCAGAATGCACCCGATCAATCCCATGCTAATCGCTATCCACCGTGCTCTGTTTAGTCTTTCAGCCAGATATATACTGCCAAGTAAGGTTGACCATATGGGCGTCAGATAAAACAGCACTGTCGTTTTAGTAACCGATCCCACCACGAGCCCAAGAGAATAAAGCGCAAAGCCAATGCCCATAGCACCACCGGCAGCAAGATAAACAACCCAGTCCTGACGATTTGAAAGCAGTGATTTTCGGCAAAATGGGAACAAAGCTATAAAGGGCAAAGTCTGAAAAATGACCACAACCCATAGTGCACTGATGCCCAGACTTTCGACATAACGCATGGGCACCCAGATCAATCCCCACACCGATGCCGCCGCACAAACCAGCAGCAAACCTGTTCGCTTATTCGTTGATTGAGAAGTTAGCTGTGAAATGTTCAATATGTACCCTGTGCCAAAGTAATGGCGTCCTGTTTAATTATTGAAGATCAGCAAAGGCATCCTGAAGGCGGCCTACAGCTTCTACAATAAGGGCGCGGCGTGTTGCCAGATTAAAGCGCATAAAACCATCACCACCGGCTCCGAAACTACGACCAAAATTCCCAGCAATACGGGCATTTTGCGTGACGCGATGATTAAATTCATCTTCACTCATGCCGGTATCGGCGAAGCCAACCCAGGCCAGATAAGTCGCCTCCAGAGGCATGATCGTCAGGCCTGGAATTTTGCGAATCCCTTCGGCAAAAATGCGGTTATTTTCAGCCAGGTATAATCGCAACGCGTCAAGCCATTCATCACCATGCTTATAGGCTGCCTCAGACATGATCATGCCAAATCGGTTCAAAGACGTGCCTGCCGCTTTTTGCGCTTTTAGAAATTGTTCACGCAACATTTTATTTTCAATAATCACACTGCCCAGCATCGAACCTGCAAGATTGAATGTCTTTGTTGTTGCGGCCAAAGTGATAAGATTAGCCTCAAATTCGGGTGCAATTTTCGCCAGCACATGATGTTCATTTCCATCTAGGATAATATCATGATGCACTTCGTCACTTATCAGGATGATGTCCCGTTCAGCACAGAAAGTGATAAGCGCGCGTAACTCGTCTTGTGTCCATATGCGGCCACCGGGGTTATGCGGCGAGCACAGAAACATCAGCTTCTCATCCCCCTGAAGTTGCAACGCCAAGGCATCCAGATCCATAGAATAGCGCCCATTATCAAGTACGAGCTCAGACTCGACAACTCTGCGGTCGTTAGCTTTGATGAGCCGCTGGAACGCGTGATAGACTGGTGAGAAAATGACCACACTGTCGCCAATATCGGTAAAGGCATGAACAGCAAGCGATAGCGCATTTACCAGACCATGTGTATTCACGATCCAGTCTGGCTGCACAGTCCAATCATGCCGCCGCTGCATCCAGTCAACAAGCGCATTACGGAAACTTGTATCATCGCCATAATAGCCATATACGCCATGCGCATACATATCTCTCACCGCATCAGCCACCGCCTGCGGGGGTTTGAAATCCATATCGGCAACCCACATGGGAATGCCGTCATGCGGCGACACATTGTAATGTGCCTGCATGCTGTCCCATTTATCCGAATGGGTATCTACGCGATTAATAATTTCATCAAAATCTATAGTCATCAAAACCCTATCGACAAATATCCGATTGCCTGACAGCCAATACATGCAAAGGTAATACCCTAGAAATCATTACAAAAAACAGCCAAAAAGCCAAACAGCCACGCGGATTATCTAATAAATTACAGTCGTTTATCAGCACAGGTCAAGACATCAGCTTGAAAGATGTTGTCTATAATGTAGCGTCAAGTGCGGTGATCAGCTTTTGCACTTCATCAGCATGCGTATAATGCACAAAGCTCAAACGTAGCACACCAGGGTCACATGCAACGCCCATCGCCTCAATCAGACGGACAGCGTAAAAATCGCCACCACCTGCCATCACACCATGCCGGGCAAGCCTCTTGGCTAATTCAGGAGCTGGCTTGTCAGAATGCACAGCAACGGTTGGTACACGTTGCCCTACCTTGTCAGTCCCCATAATGCGGATGTCATTTCGGCTGCGCAGATAATCAAGCAAAGGCGCTAAAATCAAATCTTCGTGATCACGTTGCAACTGACGGACCGCCCTACCGCGCGCTGCCGCATCAGCATTTGGCGGAAAATGATGGTTGTGTATAAGGTCAATATAATCAGCCATACCGGCACAGGCAGCAATCTGCGCATGATCTGGTCCAGCGGGGGTAAAGCGCTTATAGCGCACATCACTGTTAAAAAAATGTCCCTGATTTGGCAATCGATCCGCCAGATCGCGCGCCACAAACATGATACCTTGATGCGGGCCATAGGTTTTATAGCTTGAAAACAGATAGATATCGGTTCCAAGGGCGCGTATATCAGGCAACCCATGCGGTGCCATGCTAACCCCATCTGTACAGGTAACCGCCCCGACATCATGTGCCATACGCACAATTTCGGCGACGGGGTTTTCCTGACCCACAATATTCGAGCAATGCGGGAAACAAACCAGCTTGACGCTTTCATCCAGAATCGACGCAAGCGTTACGAGGTCAAGCTGACCGCTTTCGCCGTCAACATGCCATTCGCGCACATCAATACCCTGCGCGGTAAGGCGCCGCCACACGCCGCTATTGGCTTCATGATCCTGATCTGTCACGATAATGGCATCACCCGCAGACAGCATCTGACCAAACGCATGCGCCAATACATAGGTATTTTGGCTTGTTGATGGGCCAAAACTGAGTTCATCACTATGAATATTCATCAAAGCCGCAAGCCGTGAGCGTGCTTCGTCCATTTCCTCACCGCCAAGGCGCGACGCCTCATACGGCGCATAGGGTTGCACCTTTCGCTCACGATAAAAACGATGTAAACGATCAACAACCTGTTTGCATGTATAGGAACCGCCTGCATTTTCAAAAAAGGCCTGCCCCGCCAGTGATGGTTCAAAAAAAGCCGGAAACTGGCTACGGATGAAATCTATGTCCAAGGCACTCATGACTGTTCCTATATATTTACAAGCGTGATTATTGCGTTTTGCTATGGTCACGCAAACTCGAAATTGTGGCACGTGGGCTAATGGCTTCTGTGCCTATCATAAGTTCTAATACGGCACCGGTCGGCGATGCCAACGCACGGTCAAAAGCAGCACGAAACGCTTGGGTGCTGGCGACGCGCTCGCCATAAAACCCATAAGCTGATGCCAATGTCACAAAGTCGGGATTCACAAGATCGGTTCCTGAGACACGGTTTGGATAGGTTCGCTCTTGATGCATACGGATTGTACCATAGCTGCCGTTATTCAAAATCAGGATGATAGGCTGAATATTTTCCTGCATCGCGGTGCCCAGTTCATTACCATTCATCTGAAAATCACCATCACCGGCAAAACATAGAACCGTGCGATCAGGATATTTGACCTTGGCAGCAATAGCGGCGGGAACCCCTGCACCCATGGCACCACTTTGTGGTCCCAGCAACCGTGCCTTATGTCCAAATTTCATAAATCGATTCGGCCATAGCGCAAAATTACCTGCCCCATGCGTCACGATCACATCATCAGGCAGAACATCGTCCAGAACTGCCATCACCACGCGCATATCTACAGGGCTATCTTGAGGATCAATTTTGAAACTTGATAGATAGGTTTTCCGGGCAGTATGACACCATTTTTGACGTTTTGAATTTGCTACCAACGTGCATGTCGATAAGGCTTCGGCAAAACAGTTAGGTCCCGCATGAAGCGGAATATCTGCCGCATAAATTTTACCCAATTCGCCATCAGATACATGACTATGAATCAATTTGGCTTTCATATTGGGACTGTCAAAAAGCTGATAAGCATCGGTTGTCATTTCACCAAAACGAATATTGATCGCCAGAATTAAATCAGCCTCTCGCAACATTGACTTCATATAGGAATGCATACCAACACTGGCATCACCAGCATAGCAATCATGGTGGTTATCGATGATATCGTGAAACCGGTGTGCCGCGATAATGGGCAGATTATTTATCGCACTGAATTTACATAGCGCCTCGACACCGTCATCATTCCAGCGGCTTCCTCCAACCATGATAACCGGCTTGTCCGCCTCATTGAGCATGGCTTCAACCGAATCCAATTGCGGCATTGATATGCCGGGTTCGGGAATGCGAACAGGCTTGCATGGCGCGGTCGCAACTTTTTGCGTCAGCAATGTTTCGGGCAAAGACACAATAACGGGACCTGGGCGACCACTCAAAGCCGTGGCCCATGCCCGACTGATAAATTCTGGAATACGCGCCGCGTCATCAATTTCAACAACCCATTTAGCGATACTGCCAAAATAGGCTGTATAATCGATTTCTTGAAACGCTTCGCGGCCAATCATATCACCGCCAACCTGACCGACAAACAACAGCATTGGCGTTGAATTTTGCATAGCTGTATGCACGCCAATTGACGCATTCGTGGCACCAGGTCCCCGTGTCACAAAACAAAGCCCCGGTTCACCAGTGAGTTTGCCCCAAGCCTCAGCCATATAGGCTGCGCCACCTTCCTGTCGCGCCATGATGAAACGGAATTCATCTTGGTGATCAAACATGGCATTCAGAACAGCAAGGTAAGATTCACCCGGGACACCAAAGCCAACCTTGGCACCCAGTGTTATCAGGCATTCCATCAACAGGCTGCCACCATCTCTCATAGCCGTATCCATACCCAATGAAGATGCCCCCTGACGTCAATTAAGGTTATATCAGGATGAAAAGATCACGAACATTATTTTGAAATATTAGCGACCATGGAAACCGCTTTGGCAAAGGGAGCCACACGCCCCCCAGACAAGCCCGGCACATTGATACGACTGTCACCAACGACATACATACCATGATCAACACGAAGTGTTTCAACCTGCTCAGACGAAAGCCCAAGCCGTGAGAACATACCGCGATGGTCTTTTATAAAGTCAAAATGATCTGAATTGCATTGCTGGCGCAATGCTTCGGCAAGATCTTCACGCACCGTCAGCATGGCTAGGCGCATCTCTTCTAATTCGGCTTCCCACTCGGCGCGCAATTCACTATCAGATAGAATGATAGCTACCAAAGCAGCACCATGATCGGGCGCAAAAGAATAGTTCATCCGGTTCAAAGTGGCCAAATTACCCTGTGTTAGGGTTGCTGTATCCGCATCCTTGGCAATAACCATCGCACAACCAACACGGTCACGATAAAGGCCAAAATTCTTGGAACATGACGCCGCCACCATCATTTCTGGCATCCGCGACGCCATTGTGCGCATAAACATCGCATCTTCTTGCAGACCGTCGCCAAAACCCTGATAGGCAATATCAACAAGTGGCATGACATTTTTTTCCAGAACAAGATCGGTAATGGATTGCCATTGATCTGCTGTCAGATTGGCACCTGTTGGATTATGGCAACAACCATGAAGTATCAGCATATCGCCAGCACGCATGCCTTGAAGCGATGTCATCAGGCCGTTAAAATCAACCCCGCTTGTTGCTGAGTCAAAATAATCATAATTCTCAGTTTTAAAACCAAGATGCTTTGCCATTGCCACATGCGATGGCCAGCTTGGGTTGCTGACCCATATAGTCGCGTCAGGATTCAATAGTTTCATGGCTTCGAAAAGCTGATGTAATGCGCCAGTGCCGCCAGGTGCTTGCAAAGTTGCCACACGATCTGCCGCAACAGTGTCTCCCAATACAAGTTTGCGCATCTCATCCCTAAACACCTCATCTCCAGCAAGCGCCTTATAGGATTTAGATGTCTGCTCGGCATGTAAACAGACTTCGGCTTTTTTAACAGCTGTCATAATCGGTGTTTTACCGTCAGCATCTTTATAGACGCCTACCCCAAGATCGATTTTATTTTCGCGCCTATCGGCGGCAAAAAGTTTACCAAGACCAAGAATGGGATCAGCTTTCGCTGGAATGAACTTTTCAAGCATAATAATGTTCCGATTGTAAGGGCTGTCTATCTATTTTGTAGGGCAAATCTGCCGTTCAAAGCAAACACTTTTAGCTAGCGTTTAACTTCGGGTATCAAACCGCGAGGGGCAAATCTTAGCACCAACAGCAAAACCAGACCCATAGTAATCAAGCGCATATGCGCGGCGCTATTCATCAGATGCACGCGTAACCAGTGATCTTCTGACATACCCGACGTAAGCGTATCAATAAGCCATAATCCCATTGGTTCGGCTTCAATCCAGAAAAACCAGATTATGAAACCACCAAGGATTGAGCCCCAGTTATTACCTGACCCACCAACGATAACCATAACCCATATCAGAAAGGTAAACCGAAGTGGTTGATATGTTGTGGGGGTAAACTGACCATCCAGAGTCGTCAGCATCGCACCTGCAACACCTACAACGGCTGAACCTAGAACAAACACCTGCAAATGCCGCCAAGTGACGTTCTTGCCCATCGCGCTGGCAGCGGTTTCATTATCCCGAATGGCGCGCATCATACGACCCCAAGGTGATCGCAATGCCGTCTCGGAAAGCCATAGAATTATCAACAATACAGTCGTAAATAATACGGCATAGCATAGCTTGACGACAATCGATGACGCGTCATCAACCTGCATACCCAGACTTTGTGCCCAATCCTGAAAACGGACTGAATTATTTAAATCGACTTCATACGGAACAGGACGCGGCAAACCAGCCACATTCTTCACACCACGCGTAAGCCAATCCTCAAACTTGAGAAAATAGATAATAATTTCCGAAATACCCAATGTTGCGATCGCCAGATAGTCTGATCGAAGACCAAGTGATATTTTTCCAACCACCCATGCCGCACCTGCGGCAAAAACACCACCAACAAGCCAACTGAAAATGATGGGCATGCCAGCCCCACCCAGAAATCCGGTCTTTGCTGGCTCGACCGACTCAATCGCTAACACAGCGGGATCAATGATCATCCGCATAATGATATAGCCAATGAGAATGGCAAGGCCAGTCAGCCAGTAACGTCGCCGCCCCATCTTGGCAGTCTTACGCCAAACAAATATGCCAGTAACGATCATACCCAGACCAGCGATAAGACCACCAATTATACCAAGGCCACCCACCTGCCATGCTTCAGATACAGGTTGCGATGCTACCAACACCCCGGCTAGACCACCAAGCGCAGCAAAGCCCATGATTCCGACGTTAAACAGACCTGCATAGCCCCATTGGATATTAACTCCAAGCGCCATGATCGCCGAAATCAAACACAGGTTTAAAAGCGATAGCGATACACTCCAGCTCTGAATAAAGCCGACAAAAACGAGCAAACCTGCCATGATTGAGAAATAGACAAGATTTCTTTCTTTATCTGTCATATTGATTTCCCACTAAAGATACCGGTTGGCTTCACCAGAAGCACGATCACCAGGATGACAAAAGAAACGGCAAATTTATAATCGGTAGATAGGAATTGCACCAATCCTTCGGGCGCCATGCTTTCTGGTAGCATATAAGTTACAACGCGCTTATACGCGAAAGTGATGATCAACTCGGAAAAAGCAATGACAAACCCACCGGCAATCGCCCCAATCGGACTCCCCACACCGCCAACGATGGCGGCCGCAAAGATTGGTAATAAAAGCTGTAGATAGACAAACGGTTTAAAGCTCTTATCAAGACCATATAACGTGCCTGCAATTGTTGCCAAAGCCGCTGTTATAATCCATGCGATCATCACAACTCTATCTGGATTAATACCCGAT